>DUPP01000133.1 GCA_012838265.1 Clostridiales bacterium | reverse complement strand
CGATTCCGACCCCTAATATTGTACCAATAATACCCCCAATTCCAGAAAGGATCATTGCCTCTATCAAAAATTGTATCATAATATCCTTTGTCCTTGCGCCCAACGATTTCCTGATCCCAATTTCTCTAGTACGCTCTGTCACCGATACGAGCATAATGTTCATGATCCCTATGCCGCCAACAACGAGTGAAATGGCAGCAATAGCACCTATTGCCAGCGAGAGAGTTCCAAGGACGGTATTAATTTGGGTCAACTGTGATTCAGAGGATTCATATCTATAAAAAGCAGGATCTTTATCCTTAATTCGAGACAGGTATTTAGTAAACTCATTACCCAAAGTATCCAGATTCTTATTCTCGTTTGTATAAAGTTCAATGTAATAAGTTGCAGGATCACTAGTTTGAAGGATAGGGTATGGGACATATGTTGAATAGGAATCACTCATCATTATCCCATCCAAAAGGCTGGGGGGAACCTCGTAGACACCGACAATGGTCAGATCCTTAATTTCATCGTTAATTTCTACACGGAGGGTTTCACCTATAGGATTTTCTTTATTGAAGAAATGCAAAGCAGCATCTTTTTCTATCACAATACGATCCTTTTTCCCCAGTACATCATTATTATTTATCATTCGCCCATGGAGAATAACCATATTGGTAAACTGGTTATAACCGGCATTCACACCATATAGGCTAAGCTTTCCCTCTTGTCGAGCAACCTTTGCATCGCTGTTGGCTGAAACATAAGGTGAGATGTATAGAATATCCTCCGGGTATCTGTTTTTTAGTGCCTCGATATCTTCAGGAGAGAACAGGTCAGAATATTCTACACCATCCACCGTCATTTCCCAATTAGGGTAAATAACCATATAATTCATCCCGTATGCTTCAAATTCTTTTCCTACGGCACCTTTTGCACTAGCCCCGATAGAAGTTATTGCAATGACGGAGCTGATTCCTATGATAATGCCCAGCATGGTCAGAAATGAACGCATTTTGTTGCTTTTTATGGAGGTTAATGCTAAACGTATACTTTCAAGAATCAGCATGTTTCGCCTCCTTTAATATTTCATCTTTAATGATCCGACCATCCCTGAAGGTTATGATGCGGTCGGTGAATTCAGCAATTTCTCGTTCGTGTGTAACGATCACAATGGTGTTGCCTTCCTGTCTATTAAGCCTGCAGAAGATGTCCATGATTTCTGCCGATGACTGAGAATCCAGGTTACCTGTAGGTTCATCAGCCAAAATAATCTGAGGATTGTTTGCTAAAGCTCTTGCGATGGCGACTCTCTGCTTTTGCCCGCCAGATAGCTCATTGGGCATATGATGAGCGCGGCCTTCAAGCCCAACACTCTTTAAGAGATCAAATGCTTTTACCTTTCTTTCATCTGAGGCTATTTTGGCGTAAACCATAGGTAGTTCCACATTTTTTAATGCACTTGTACGTGGTATTAGGTTAAAGGACTGAAATACGAAACCAATTTTCTTGTTGCGTATTGCGGACAACTCGTCATCGCTTTTCACCATAACATTTTCTCCCTCAAGATAGTAATATCCGTCAGTGGGGCGGTCCAGACATCCAATTATATTCATTAAAGTAGATTTTCCTGAGCCAGAAGCTCCCATAATGGCAACAAACTCACCTTTATGTATAGTTAAGCTGATAGATTTTATAGCTTCTACTTGAATCTCTCCTGTGTCATAAATTTTTGAAAGATTTTCTATTCGGATTATTTCATCTGACATAGCTGCCTCCTTTACATATTTGACGCAGGAGCAGCTTTCATGCCATCCGCCATATCAAAAGTCGGGTTTAGTACCATCAGATCGCCTTCTTTAATATCACCGGAGCTGATTTCAATATGAAAATCACCTTCAAGTCCAACTTGAACAGGAATCTTTTTTAGTACTGTTTCGTCCAGAACTATAACTGATATATCTCCGTTACTGGGGTCCTCCAGAAGCGCATCTATTGGTACGGATAAAACATTATTTTTCTTTTCTATTTCGATTTCTGCCTTTGCAGTAACGCCTGCAATAAGCTTAGAATCCTCATTATTTATGTCAATTTGTACCGGTATGACCATTTCTTTTGATGCAGCATCTTTTTGTTCGCCTGTTGGAGAAATTCTGGACACGATTCCTTCCACGCTATCATTACCAAGAACTTCAGCTGTTATCGTAACCTTTTGACCAACCTGAATCTTACTGATATCATATTCGCTTATGCCTACATCCATTTTTAGTTTCTGAAGGTCTTCTACCACAAACATAGGCTCATTGTTCTCTGTATCATTTGCATAGCGACCTATATTGACGTTAACTCTTGTCACAGTGCCGGCAATAGGACTTTTGATATTAACTTTATCGGCAACATTAAGAGAATTAACGGTTATCATGTCATTCTTATAAGCATTTTCAGCGCGGATATATTCTTCTTTGGAAATAGCACCTTCCTCATAAAGGTTTTTCGCAGCCTCATATTTAAATTTGGATTCATTCAACGCGCTTATTGCTTTTTGATAATCAGCCTTTAATTCATCTGCATCGAGTATAGCCAGAACCTGATCCTTCTTTACAACATCTCCCTCCTCAACTAATATAGAAACAATCTCATAGTTTAGTGCCGTTGCAACATCTGCTGATTGAGAGCCTTTAATAGTACCTTTTATTGTAACAACCTGTTCGATATCCATCCTTTCCACAGCACTTGTAGTCACAAGCAAAGTCTGTTCTTTATCGGAAAAGAGTCCCCAAACAGTTGCGACAGCAACCACAAGCACTATGGCAGCAATGATTAGATTTCTTTTTTTCTTTTTTATATTTGTTTTTTTAATTATTGAGTTCTTTGATGCATTTTCATCAGTTTCAGCATCTATATTCTTCTTTTTTCGAAACATAAATATATCCCCCTTGACGTTAAATCTTCTCTTTAAGTTCCGATGCAATGTTCTACCTTTGCATTATATCATGACAACAGGTAATGAATTCTTAAAATTATATTAAATATGCTGTATTATATTGGGGTACTACGGAGAAAATAGAAATTATGCCTGTGAATTATAAATTTTTTGATGTATAATATTATGAATTAATATTAGCGCTGAAAAAATGTCGTGACATCGAGGAACAAGGAGGAAAAATCATGCCTACACCAAATCCAGTTGCTTTTTCAATTTTCGGAATCGATATAATGTGGTATGGAATTATTATTGCTGCAGCAATGGTTCTCGCTGTCGTCATCATATATCGAAGAGCTCCCATACACAAAATTTCTTCTGAAAAAACTCTGGATTTTGTATTGGTTTGTATACCTGCAGGTATCATAGGGGCAAGGTTATATTATGTTGCCTTTAATTGGGAATACTATTCAGGAGATATATTAAAGATTATAAACATAAGAGGCGGAGGACTTGCAATACATGGCGGACTTATCTTTGGATTTATTGCTGCTGTATTGCTTTGCTTTTTATGGGATATTAAGCCGTTAAATCTATTAGATTTAACTGTACCAGCCGTTGCAATTGCACAATCCATAGGACGTTGGGGAAACTACTTTAATCAGGAAGCTCATGGCGGACCTACTGACCTTCCATGGGCGATTGAAGTAAAAGGTCAAATGGTGCATCCAACGTTTTTGTACGAATCTATATGGTGTTTTATCATATTTCTGATTTTGATATTTGTGGACAACAACAGAAAATTTGAAGGTCAAACATTTTTATTATATGGAATGCTTTATTCCTTTGGAAGATTCTTTATTGAGGGATTGCGCACTGATAGTCTAATGATCGGGCCTATAAAGCAGGCTCAATTATTGAGTGCATCAGTGTTTATAATATTTTTAATCGCTTACATTTTAATGATTAGACGCAAGAAAAAATATGGCAAAAGAATTTTTTATTAACAAAATTTGAATTATTTATCCACGGACAAGCTGTACACGGCAGCTAGAAAGACGGAAAGCATCTTTGCTTGATCATATTATATAAATAGAAATAGCTTAGGAGATAAAATCATATGAAATTAGGTATAGTAGGACTTCCCAATGTTGGGAAAAGCACACTTTTTAATGCAATCACTAAGGCTGGTGCTGAAGCGGCAAATTATCCATTTTGCACGATCGAACCCAATGTGGGTGTCGTGACCGTTCCAGACGAAAGACTAAAGGTTCTTCACGAAATGTATCAATCTAAAAAAATTGTTTACACTACAATTGAATTTTATGATATTGCAGGATTGGTGAAAGGGGCCTCTAAAGGAGAGGGATTGGGAAATAAATTTCTGGGACATATTCGTGAGGTTGCTGCTATCGTTCACGTTGTAAGATGCTTCGAAGATCCCAACGTAGTTCATGTTGACGGTCGTATCGATCCAATTTCTGATATTGAGACTATTAATATGGAACTGATACTTTCTGATATGGAGCTGTTAGACAGAAGAATACAAAAAACTCAGAAAAACATGAAGGGTGATAAGAATCTACAGTCAGAGCTTGATATTTTGCTCAAAGTAAAAGATACGCTGGATCGAGGTGTATCAGCAAGAACTCTTGATCTGAATGAAGATGAATTGGAATTTGTTAAGTCACTTAATCTGCTTTCATTTAAACCGGTAATCTATGCAGCTAATGTTTCCGAAGAAGAGGCAGTTGCTGAAACAGACAATGAATATGTAACTGCAGTCAGGCAATATGCAGCTGCAGAGGGCTCGGATGTTATCGTGATTTGTGCAAAGCTGGAATCAGAGATTGCAGAGCTTGAGGACGAAGAAAAGGCAGCATTTTTAGAAGATTTAGGTATAACTGAGTCGGGGCTGGACAAGCTGATCAAGGCTTCCTACCGCTTACTTGACCTGATTTCTTTTCTGACCGCAGGCGAACCAGAGGTTCGTGCATGGACCATAAAGCGAGGAACTAAAGCACCCCAAGCAGCTGGTAAAATACATACAGATTTTAAGAGAGGTTTCATCCGTGCGGAAACTATCGCATATGATGAGCTTGTTAAATGTGGTAATCTTGCAGCAGCAAAAGAAAAGGGGTTGGTTCGTTCAGAGGGGAAGGACTATGTGGTTAAAGATGGGGATGTTATCCTGTTTAGGTTTAATGTATAGGATAACCATTTGTATATCTACTGCATAGGATTATCTTTTGTCCATCTACAATAAAAGCGCTGAATTATGATACAAAATAAATTCATTGAATATGGTAAATAAGATGAAGTAATAAAATAAATGGTAGAGGACTGACGAACTTGAATAATAAAAAGACGAATTTTACTAATAAAAAAAAGACGCTTTGGATTACTCAGACAGCAATTTTTATAGCGTTATTAGTCGTATTGCAAGTAGCAACTGCACCGTTAGGGAACACTTTTATAACAGGGACTATTGTCAATATGCTGCTTATAATTTCGGTTATGACTTGCGGCCCTAGCACGGGGGTTGTTGTATCTATCGTTTCTCCGATAATGGCAAAGCTTTTGGGTATTGGTCCGTTTTGGGTATTGATTCCTTTTATTGCAGTGGGAAATACTGTACTTGTATTGATTTGGTATTTCGTAGGCAATCGGAATATAAAACGAAAGTATATAGCATATATAACTGCTCTTATTACTGCTGCAGTAGGAAAATTCTTTGTTTTATATGTTGGGATTGTACAGGTTGCTGTTCCATTGCTTCTGGGGTTGCCTGAACCGCAGGCGACGGTAGTTTCAAATGTGTTTTCCATACCCCAGATTATTACAGCAACAGCCGGCGGAGTTTTAGCTTCACTTATACTCCCGTCACTTAAAAAGGCAGTCGGGGGAACTTCGAACAAATAGTGATAATTGGAATATGCGGTGACAGTAAAAATAACATAATCTCAGCAGAAAGGAGATTGCTTTATGTTCAAAATTGCGAATATGGCAATAGTATTTTGCAAGGAGGGAGAAGCAGAATAATAATTTTTTAGTCCCTCCAAAAAACAAGAAGCAAAATACTATTTTGGAGGAAATAATGGAATACAAGAATTTAATAAAATATGGACTTACTGACCGATTTGCACAGGAGGCAACGCTTTATGACAGCCTTTATTTAGCAAGAGTCACCGAACAACGTCGTGACTTGTATAAAGTAGTCTGCGAAAATGGAGAACTGCAGGCCGGTGTCTCTGGTAAATTTATTTATAGAGCAAATGACAACTCGGATTTCCCTGCTGTAGGAGACTGGGTAATGATAGACAGAATGGACGACAGTTCAGGCAATGGTGTTATTCATCACATCCTCCAGAGAAAGAGCCTATTTGAGAGAAGGGCGGCAGGAACAGGTAATAATATACAGATTGTTGCAGCAAATATAGATACTGTTTTCCTTTGCATGTCTCTGAATGCAGATTTCAATCTTCGCCGTATGGAGCGCTATCTTTCTATTGCATGGAGAAGTATGGCAACACCCGTCATTGTGCTGACGAAGGCAGATCTATCCAAAGACCTCAGTTTCGACCTTTCGGAAATAGCCAAGATAAGCGTTGGTACGGATGTGGTAGTATGCACAAGCAAGGAAGAGAATGGATACGATGCGATCCTTTCTTATATAAAAGAAGGTGAAACAGTAGCATTTATAGGCTCTTCGGGCGTTGGCAAGTCTACTCTGATCAATCTCCTTATTGGACGAGATGTTTTGAATACAAGAGAAATAAGAGAGGAAGACAGCAAGGGACGCCATACTACGACGCATCGTCAGCTTTTGGTTCTTCCGGGCGGAGGAATCGTCATTGATACCCCTGGTATGCGGGAATTACAGTTGGACACAGCAGATCTTTCGAGAGCCTTCGAAGATATTGAAGAATTAGCAGAACAGTGCAGATTCCGGGATTGCTCACATATTACGGAACCAGGATGTGCTGTAAGAAAAGCAATAGAAGCTGGAGAGCTGCCGCAGGAACGTTTGGAAAACTATAAAAAGCTGCAGAGGGAAATCGGCTATGAAGGCCTTGATTCCCGCAAGCTGGAACAAAAAAAGATTGAGTCTATGTTTGGCAGTATGGGTGAGATGAAGCAGACTATGCGTAATATTAAGAAAAAAAATAAAAGGTAAGATTATTAAACCAAACTCACCGAAATCAAAATAGCTCGGACTTGACATTGTAAACTGGCAGATGTTAGTATTAGTATAAAAATTGAATAAGTATTTTATGTTCGGTTCATTTTTATACATTTACACATTATAAGAATGAACCGCTAAGAGGGAAACAGGTGAAATTCCTGTGCGGTCCCGCCGCTGTGAACGAGGAGTTCTGCCATAGCATGGATCTACGGAAATAATATGAGACATGCACCACTGAGCAAAAGCTTGGGAAGGTTTGGATAGAATGATGATTCGTGAGCCAGAAGACCTGCATAAAATAGAAAAGAATCCGACGGGTAATCGGCAATCTTTTGTTTAATGTAATGATTAATATTACATACAGGTAAAAACGGAGCTGTAGCAATGCTGCAGCTTTTATTTTTGAAGAACCTTGTTTTAGCAAACGTTGCAAAAAGAAATATTTATTAATGCCAGCAAAATCCCCTCGGAAGTTTTCGGATTTATTAGAAAGTGAGGAACAAAATGAGAATAAAGAATAAGGTTTCAATCAGGGTATTGGCATTCTTGATGGTATTCACTATGCTTTGCGGAAGTGTAGGTATTAATAGCGAAGGTATTACCGTTAATGTGGTATTTGCCGACTCGTCATCTTCTGCAGGGGAAGAATCAGACTCGATTTACAATATCGATGCAGATGTAGATAATATAATAAAAGGAATAAGAAATATAAGCCATGCCCATGCACCATCATATTATACGAACGATTGGGTATTAGGGATGGCAGCAGCCGGACTTTCACTAACCAGTGATGAGAAAGAAAAATACCTTGCAAATGTACAGGATATTGCTGTAGACAGTGGCACCAGCGTATCAGTTAAAGCAAAAACGGCGATAGCCTTAACGGCATTAAATATTGATGCGCGGCAGATTGCTAATAAGAACGGAGGACAGGCGATCGACCTTATAAATGATGTAGCCTTCTTTGACGGATTTATTGATCCTGTATATACTGCACCGTTAATACTATCCCTTTATGACTTGCATAATTATGAAATCCCGAACAATGCGCTAGTAATAAGGGAAAAACTGATAGAAATTATACTCGAAGCACAGGAACCGGCTGGTTCATGGTATGGCGCTTATGGCTCGGATAGTACAGGAATGGTACTACCTGCGTTAGCGGCATATTATAATAAAACGGAAGAAACAAACGGAATCAGCCCCGCTTCATGTTCAGCTATTACTGCTGCAGTAAATAATGCTCTTGATTATTTATCTAATTCTCAGGAAATAGATGGGGGGTTTCCAGGATTTGGAGGTATGCAGAACTCCAATACAATGAGTACGGTTATTGTGGGTCTGAATGCACTTGGATTAAACCCGCATAAAGATGTAAGATTTATAAAAAATGAGAAAAGTGCAATGCAGAGCCTGCTTTCTTATAGAACCAGCGATGACAGACTTGGTTATGCAAACAATATAGCTCCTGACGATTTTGCCTGTCAGCAGGGGCTGGGAGCACTGGCTACCTATCAAAACCTAAATAATTCAAGGAGCAGCAATTTATATGGGTTTACAAAAGAGATCGCGCCTTATACAAATTGGCCTAATGCAGATTTGCTCACATCAATAAGAATTACTCCTCCAACGCAAACAGTATATAGTTATGACGCTGCTAAAACGAACGATACAGTTAACACAGAAGGAATGAGCGTGACAGCTGTTTATAACGGAGACCCAGAAAATGTTTCCGATGTACCATTAGAAAACTGCACGATTTCAACTATCGACAGATCGAAGCCAGGTACACACACTGTGACGGTTTCCTATAATGGGTGTACAGCTTTCTTTATGATTACTGTACTGAAAAGCGACGGAGCTGCCCCTTCGGAAGATACTGTAAGTATTACTGTCAAAAATAACAACAAAACTATCGCATCTAACAATTCATTAGTAATTGAAGAAGATAAGACAAGCGTCTTAGATGTACTGAAAATGTTGTTGGATGCTGAAGGCATAAGCTATGTAATTAAGCAAAATGGCTATATATCAGAAATAGACGGATTAGGTGAATTTGATCTTGGCTCAAATTCTGGATGGTTATATTCTGTAAATGGGATTCCACCTTCTACGATTTCCGCAAAGGATTATAAGCTTAAAGACGGTGATGTAGTCCTTTGGTACTACACATCGGACTTTACTGAGGATAAGAGCACTTATGATTGGAGGGCTGGAGAGATTGGACTTGAAACAGGCACATCGCAGCAAATGGTGGTAATAGAAGCGGCATCAAAAGTTGATGATAAGGGTAAGGCAATTGCATACGTTTCTGTAAAAGATGTTGCATCTGCATTAGAAGATGCTTTACAAAGTGCAGGCGGGGGCTCAAGAGTCAGGACTCAAATTATAGTGCAGGGTGCGGACGCAGCAAACTCTATTGAGTTAATTATCCCCAATTCCTCAATAAAGGAATTAAGCACTAAGGCAGATGGAGTAACGATTAATATGCCGATTGCAGATATCAGCCTTGTTAATGACACACTCAATGCACTTGCGGCGGAATCAGGCAAAAATGTAAGGATAATTGTGGCAAAACTCGAAACGGAATCAGTAAATATTCAAAATCTTAGTGAGGAGGTAAAAGCAGAAATCGGCGTCAGACCAGTATATGACTTTTCAATTATGAGTGACAGCAATAATATATCAGAATTTGATGGGAAAATAATAATAACTTTGCCGTATACTGCGTCGCAGCAAGAAAAGGGCGAAGGTTTGATAATATATTTTTTAAAGGATAATGGAATTGTGGAAGTCGTAAAAAATTGT
>DUPP01000132.1 GCA_012838265.1 Clostridiales bacterium | reverse complement strand
GCAGGGTTACAGATGTGCTGATGGTCATGAATCATGAGGACTGGGATATTGCACATAAATATAAGCTTGGCGGTAAACACAATAAGATTTATTATATTAACGGTATGGGAATTGACCTATCTAAGTTTGAAAAGGTTAAGTCCGCTCCGCAATCGGTTATTGATGAATGGAAAAAATCCTTTAGATTAAAAGAAAATGACTTTGCCTTTGTTTATGCAGCTGAGTTTTCCACGCGTAAAAATCATGAACTGCTGCTTAAGGGTTTTACGCAGGCGTTAGCGATTTTAAAAGAAAAAGAATCTGAAAAGAGTGGCAGACGACACGATGAATTAGCAGGACAACAAAACACCTCTCAGCCTGTGACATCTGGCAACCTTAAACTCGTTCTCGCCGGAAACGGCGTTTTGCTGGAAGAAATGAAAGCCCTAGCTGCCGAGCTTGGCATCAAAAACCAAGTTATCTTTGCCGGCTATGTCAGGAATATCCCAGAGCTTTATACTTGCTGTCAGGCTGCAGTAACCACAAGTCGGATTGAGGGACTGCCATTTAACGTGATGGAGGCCATGGCTTGCGGGCTGCCTGTGGTTGCAAGCGATATCAAAGGGCATAGGGAATTGATTGAGCATGGGGTGAACGGGCTGCTGTTTGAAAGCGGGGATCTGGAGGGATTGGTAGAGCAAATAATAAGAATCTATAATGATTCTGATTTCAGAGTAAAATGTATGGCAATATCCTCCGAGAAGATCAAGCAGTTTTCATTGGAGAATGTGTTTGATGATAATATAGGGGTTTATGAGAATCATCTTCATTTAACCTAGGAGAGAATGTGATATCTTGAAAAAATCAAATAAGTCAGTAACTGTATTTGCAACATAAACAGGATTAAACTTTTCTGCCTCATCACGTTTACGGAACCCCAGTCCATAAGTAACAGCGAGAAAGTCAATTTGTGTTTCTTTGGCTCCTATACCATCATATGAACTATCCCCGACCAAGATTGTATCTTCTGGGGCACTATTTATTTCTTGCATACAAAATCTGAGCAAATCCGCTTTTGTGTACTTGTCCTTATCATCAACTCCGCGTAGTACCGAAAAGTAATCAGAAATTCCCCAATGCTCCATCATCGACATAACAAAATGTTCAGCCTTAAGGGAGGCAACACCTAGATAATATCCCTTCTTCTGAAGTCCTTCTAGTAGTTGACGAATGCCCTTATATAATTCTGCTTCAAAAATACCTTTCTCAGCATATCGTTTTCGATAATGTGAAGCTGCAATCCGCGCGCTCTCATCAGAAAATCCAAAACGAGTACGGTAAGACTCAAGTAAAGGTGCCCCTATAATCCCTTCAAGTTTCCTATCAATGGGTTCAGTAATTCCCATACAAGAAATTGCATATCGATGACAATTGTAGATACCCTGAGAAGTATCTGCCAACGTTCCATCTAGATCAAATAATATTGTACGGTATTGTTTTTTCATATTATTTCCCTGAGTAACTATAGTAAATATTTTGTTTCCGTTATGAAGTTCAGATTCAGATGAAGTGAAGCCTGACGCAACTGGCGGCCAATATCTTCATTTTTTTGTTGTACCTCTAAAGAGTCTAGCCGCCGCTGTAAATTATTAATATAGTAATTATCTTCAGCACCGCTATGAAATCCATCAAAACCTGCAAGTGAAATTAATTTCACTTTGCATTTTTCAAGCATACGTATTAACATGGCGCCTGCATTGTCTGCCTCACGGCCTTCTCCAAGAAGATTAGCATAATCGACACACAGATAATCTCCTACAAGATGGTCTTTTAGGTTTGAGGTCACAATAATTTTTATGTCTTCATTTTGTACAGGAGAAAGCATCTCAAGTCTTTTTAAATTACTGATAAATAAAAAGTCCGTAGGTATATTTTGGGGTACAAAATTAACAGAAAAAACTACTGGTTGATTCTTTTTAATATAATCTTGTATCTCTTTATTACATGTCTGTATTGATCGTCCTGGTGCAAGCAACAATGCAGTTCTCCCGCGCAATTCAATTGATAGTTGTCTGTAAACATTATTGTCGTCAACCTTATGATTCTGAAATTCCAGGTAAAGACGTTCAACAAGATCCTCATGATAAAGTCCTCGGTGCTCCTCAGGAATATCATTTAGTATTTTGCTGATATCTTCAACACCAAGTGTCTCCTTATTCATTAAATATGTAGCATAGTTTGGATGACAATCACTTGTCGATGCTAAAAAATAAGGAGCAGAATATCCCCATGGCGTTCGCGCATAAATTGCGTTCAGGTAGCGATCAACGATCGTAAGAAGTGGTGTAACTTGGTATTTTGGAGCAATATTTTCATTCATAAACTTCGCAAGTAACTCTGTAGGTAAATTCCCTGCTCCACGCCCCATGCCGAATACAGATGTATCCAGTATAATGGGGCGTTTAACATTGATACGCAAAAGTTCCTGAGCATTAGAAAATGAAAGTTGTAGGTTATTATGTGAATGTAATCCCACGCAAATATCGGGCAACAAATTATTTTCCACCATAAAAAATAGACGTAGCAAATCATTACGGTATAACTTACCTAAGGTATCAACCAAATAGAAAGCATATGGGTGTAGCTTATTGACTTCTTCTATCAAACTCAAGAATTCAGTATCTGAATAGGTAGTTGTCCCCACTGGTTGGACAAATACTTTATAGCCTTTATCTATTAATATCTCAGCAGCTATTTTTGCTGGTTTCCAGTCCTCTTTATGAAAAGTAAGTCGAATTCCATCTATCGATGTACCGTCATATGGTTTTATCTTTTCTGGTTCAATATCTCCTAATGCAATCATTGCAACATAAAGAACTCCCTGTTTTTTGGGAGTAATAAGCTGTGCAATTTGATCTACATTATTAAACAATGCAATGTCAGAATTATAGGGTTTGTCTTGCAAAAAACCACGCTCAATTATATCAAGCCCTGAACGCTCAAGATTAAAAATAATATCACGAATGGCTTTCTTTCCAAAGTTCCAGTTATTTATGTACCCTCCATCACGTAGAGTGCAATCGAGGATTAATATCTCATTCATAGCGCCATTTTCTCCTTAAACTTTGATTGAAAAATTGCATTTGCTAAAGCAAAGTCATCTGCATCGTTTATATCGATCGCTTCAATCTTTGAAACTTCCACCAAAAAAGGCTTATCGCCAATACGACGACCTTTTTGTGTTATCAACTCTCTATTATATACATAAAGACCGCAAGTTTCTTTATATATAGGTTCCAGATCTTGGGTGCGAGGTATATTTTCTATATCATAGTTGAAAGGTTTACCATTTTTCCATATAAACTCATTCAATTTAGTAACTGCTAATGCTGAATCATATTCACCACCAATAACCATTTCAATACCAAATTCTATACTTTTTGCTGTTATAAAAGGAGCAGTTGCATGAGTAAGAACATATATATCGGAATAAACTTTTTCCGCAAAGGATGTTAAGATTTTGTTAAAAGGAGTTGTTGCCAGATCTAAAACAGGATCCCTTTGTAAAAACGATACCCCTTTTGGAAGAAATTTTTTTATTTCTTTACTACTACAATATACATATATATCATCAATTTTTTTTATGGATATAAGTGTGTCTAAAATATAAGAAATCAACGGTTTCCCCCCATCAAATGGGAGTATATTTTTATTTGGCATCCGCTCATTATTAAGTTTAATAGGTACTAAACCAACTACTTTCATTTTTTTTGTACCTCTTCTAACTGCTTAACACGTTCAATATAATATAAAAGACGTTTTTCAGTTGCCTCTAAAATTCCTTCTAATATCTTAATTCTTTGCTGTTCATCTGTCATTGGTGTGACAGATATTTCAATACCAGTATAATCTAATTCTTTTGTTACATTCATATTCTTAATCTTCTCCTTATATTTTTCTTCTTTTGAATAAAAATATATAACTTCTTCCTTTAATTCTGCGTAGAAATCTTCAGAATCAAATTTGATTTTCTTCTTTTTTATTGGGATTGCTACAATATTTTTCCAGATAGTTTTATCTATAGTATCATGAAAACAAAAATCTTGTTTACTATTAATCATAATAACCTTGCTTTTATCTGGCAAGTTTTCTAACAAGGTTTTTACTTTAATCTCACTCAAATTCTCATCTTTGGTAATATCATCAATAATAAAATACTCAGTCTCATTTGTAATTGTTGACTTCTCAATTATGTCTAATTGTAAGCTAAACTCACATAATTCATTAAGTCTTGTAAGTAGTAATAGATTTGCACCTAATCCATTAACTATACACGAATCAGCAACATTTTCCATCAAGTTTTTAATGATGTGCATAGTAATATAGTAACGATGTGTTGCTTTAAAATCATTTTCATAACGAGTATTTAATTGAAACGATTTTTGATAATATTTTCTTAAATTTG
The DNA here is from genome assembly GCA_012838265.1 of Clostridiales bacterium. Lineage (GTDB taxonomy): Bacteria > Bacillota > Clostridia > Peptostreptococcales > Anaerovoracaceae > Anoxybacterium. The sequence continues at coordinate 828 of DUPP01000132.1, read as the reverse complement.
CAATTCCCGTTGAACTGATTGTCGCAATTTCATTAGGCTGATTAGTAAATATAATTGGTAGCAGTTCTGAAGGGAACTTCTCCTTAATAATAATGCAATCAGGGAATAATTCTGAATAATACATTATGTCATCGGGGTGAGGCTTAAATACAACTTTTTTATTTTTCATAAAATAATCCATTACAATTTGATATATTAATATTTGATCTTCAAAAGATAAAATAGATAGATTAGCAAAATGTTGCGTTAAAAAGATTGTTGAATTTGAAGGTATATCAATTTTATTACCTTGAAGGAAAAAATGTATTATTATATTCTGTTTTTCTTCATCTAATTCTTTTAAATGGTTTATTACATCAAAGTTTTCCACCTTATCCGAACAATAATTATCAACCTGTGCATCTAGTTTGCAAACATGCTTTATGACACAAGGAGAGGTGCCATCAAATAAACCTTTCTCTTTAATAGAATAAAAATGATCCTCACGAATTGTATTAAAATGAATATCTTCCAAAATTTCCGGCCTGCTTAGGAGACCTGCCCCTTCCTCCCAAAAAATAAAGGGAATAAAATTACACGATAAGTAATATCCAAATGAAAATTGGCAACCCCAAACATTGATTTCCTTAAAGTCTCTAATATTACAATTATTCTGCTGAAATAAGTCATTAATGTATTTATTGTTCAATTCTATATTTAGGTTAACATGGTAACAATAATTTGCATTATAAACTATTATTTTGTCAAAAATACGCAATAATTCTTGATAGTTCTTATACTTTTCAACTATCCAAATAGGAATTAAAACCACAGCATTGTCTGATTGGT
>DUPP01000131.1 GCA_012838265.1 Clostridiales bacterium | reverse complement strand
CTTTATGCCTGAAATCACTGTTCCAAATTCCATTCCCCTTGCAGTTTCGACTATCACGTTAGTACCACATTCAACTGGCAATCCTGCAGGGTCAAAATAATATATCTTTCCGGCTTTTTTAAACCGTACACCGGCTACTGTTACCATTAATTATCCTCCTTTTGGATACCCATATTATCCAATATTTTCAAAGTTAAATTTTTCAATGTGTAATTAATATTTAAATTCCTATTAAGGTCATTTCTTGCTTCCTCGATTGCAATAATAGCATTTTCCAAAAAATTGCCTGAATATAGTTTGGCCCTTTTACGTATCTCTTCAAGCCTTTCTGCTTGGAATAACAAGCGTCCCTCAGTGTCATACTCGCTAATTGCCAAATCTCTGCACCAGCTTTCAAAAGCATTTAGAAATGATTGAGCAGTTGGTCTGTCGGTTGTATACTCGACAAGTTTTTTGGATATTTTATAAAATGGTGCTCCTTCAAGAATCATGTCTAATATTTGGATTGCTCCACTAATAATATCTTTATAATCCGATATTTCGACAGGATTTAACTTGTAGGTAATGCATCTTGATCTTATTGTCTCTGTTAAATTCTCTACATTTTCAGATAAGAGAATCAAAACCGTCCCTGGAGCTGGTTCCTCCAGGGTTTTCAAGAGTCTATTCTGAGCCCTTAGTGTCATAGTATCAGCATCTTGCACTATCACAACAGTTCTGTCGCCTGCAAAGGGCTTATTCCTGATTTTGATTTGAAGTTCTTCTATCGACTCATCCTTTATACTGTTTCCCTCGGCTTTAATATATATTATATCTTCATGGTTACCATGGTTGACTTTACTACAGGATTGACAAAATTCGCAGCTATCTCCCGCCCCTGTATTTTCACAAAGAATAGCCTTCGCAAAGTTTTCAGCCAGACCGATTTTATCGGTAGTAGAGTCACCCTCAAGCAAATACGCATGGGAAATATTCCGGTTTCTTATAGCCCGGGACATTCGCTCAGTTATATTTTTATTTCCCTTTATATCATTAAAAGACATTATTCACCCAATAAATCAATATTCTTTTTATCCATTAATCCCTCAATATGAAATTGAATTTCATTGCTAATCTCATCAATGCTCCTATTTGCATCGATTCCGATTATACGTTCAGGATATAATTTTTCGAGCTCTTCATATGCCCTAAAAACCACCTTGTGATATTCCAATTTTTCAAGTTCCAATCTGTCTCGATCTTCAACTTTTATCCTAATCTTGCCTATTTCCGGGTCTAACTTAAGCAGGAATGTTATATCAGGGAAACAGCCGTTTACAGCATACTCATTGATGACCCTTACACTATCCCCTAACCCCCTGCCAAATCCTTGGTAAGCAATGCTCGAATCCATGAATCGGTCACATATCACCATTTTACCTTCTTCAAGAGCAGGCTTGATCACCTGAGAAACATGTTGAGCACGTGCCGCTGCATAAAGAAGTGCCTCTGTCATATATTCCATTTCAGTATTGTTTTTATCTAATATGATTTCACGGATCTTCTCTCCAATTTTTGTACCGCCCGGCTCTCTGGTCAAAACTGCATCATAACCTTTATTAATAATAAAAGCCTCTAGCCGATCTATTTGTGTTGTCTTACCCGATCCATCAGGCCCTTCAAACGTTATAAACAAGCCTCTACTCATGTCAAGTTCTCCTGTTTCATTTTTTTACATATTCATCGTAGAGCTTACCTACGCAAATGAATGTAATATATAGTAAAGGAATGCAAAGCAATGTTACGAAAATAATCTTTAAAACAGTCATTTTGTATCCCCCTATGATCGGCTAAAGATTGTTCGATTTTGATGCTTTTTATCAGATTTTATCTGGTTGATAACAAACCTTTATTACCTATTGAGTTTGTTCATCATTCCTTAATTATATCATAAAAACACAATGTAATCGATGGGTTTTAATGTATCTGTCTATTCAGCAATATATATTTCGGAACCATGCTCATTCATATATTCTACTATTTCCTTAGGAGGTTCGGCATTGGTAATTAAGGCGGTTAGCTTGTCCAGCGTGCAATAAGTCATAATGGCAATCTGATTAAATTTATCCTGACTTGCCAATAAGTATACCTTATTGCTTCTTGCCACTGCAGAAGACTTAATATCATACTCTTTTGTAGATGAATTGGTTACCCCTCCAGCCACTGAAATACCAGCTGAAGCCATGAATGCTTTAGAGATGTTATAGCTCTTTAAAACTAAGGAGGCTGTATCGCCTGTAAAGGAAAGAATGTTTCTGTCTAACTCTCCAGATAATGTGATCAGCTTAATATTCTCATAGGGAATTACTCTTATCATGACCTCTAGGTTGTTTGTTATGATAGTTAGGTTCTTTCTATCCTTTATATAATCTATCATATGTATGGTAGTAGTTCCCGAATCTATGAATATTACATCACTATCTTCGACAAATTCAGCTGCCTTCTTAGCTATTATCTTCTTAGCCTCAAGGTTGCTTATATTTCTTTCACTAAACGGAAGCAGATCCTTATTAGACTTAACGGTTATTCCCCCATAGATTTTTTTAAAGTGACCGCCCTCAATCAGCTCTTTGATATCACGACGGATAGTATTTTTTGATACATCAAAAACTCGGCAAAGCTGATCCAGGGTAACTGTCTTATTTTCATAAATATAATCTTCTATATCTTTGATTCGCTTTGATCTCATACCAAACTCCTTGCATTTTTCAATATAAGAATATCTTTATTGTAAGGATTGAATATATTTATATTAGGCATTATACATAACTTGTCCAATGAAATCAAATACATTTAACCAATATGACAAAAAGATGACAGAGAAGGCGGTATTGTTGTTACTTTTTTATCAGAAATAACAACTCCGTCTTCTCTGCCATAAATGCAAATAGAGGTTATGTCTTAAGGCACCAACTACAGCTACTTATGTAGTTTAGAAAGTGATGAATTTTGCAGAAACTTCATCCAATGCATTTAGTTCATCCAACATATCTTGCCTTTCACTCTCTTTTCCGAATAACTGCAAAATAATAATTCCATCCATGGAACAATGATTTTCATCAGTATCATGGAACCCTACTCTAGTTTTTATGTTGCATCCATACTTAGTGAGGATTTCCTGTACTTTTGTAGCATGTTCTGTTCTTCCACCAACTTGAATCGCCATAAGTGTACCAATCATAAAATCCCTCCTCATCAGAAATTTCTTCATTTTTTTTAAGTATAGCATTAGTAATATAAAATGTATATCGCCTTTTTTGTAAGTACTTTATTTAGCTTAATAGACATTCACAAGAGCATAATATTAAGAATAAACTTGTATAACTATCAGAACCCTCATTTTCAGTACTTATCGTAATCGACTTTGCTTACATTCTTTACCCTAAGTCTATTTTCTACAAATTCCTTTATTAAAGTATAGAGAATATTTCCTAAAGGTACAAACAGAATTATTCCTAAAATTCCAAACAAGCTGCCTCCAATAGTAATTGCAACCAATACCCATATGGATGGAAGACCCACTGTCTTTCCTGCAACATTTGGGTATATAAGATTTCCTTCTATTTGCTGTATTATTAAAAACATGACTAAAAACCAAAAGCCCATTTGCACATCTTCAACCAGTATTAACAAAGTACCAACAGTAGCGCCGATAAATGCACCCACTATTGGTATGAATGAGGTTATTGCAATCAATACACTAATGACAAGGGCAAACGGGAAATTAAATATTTTCATAGCAATAAAAAACATAGTACCAATAATAATTGCTTCCAACAGCTGCCCAGAGAGGAAACTGCTAAATGATTTATTAGTTAAGTCGGCAAGATATACTAATTTTCTATGAATACATCTTGGAAATAAAGCTATAGATATCCTTTTTACTTGACTGATTAATTTTTCCTTTTGAAGTAATATATAAATAGAAAATACAAATCCTAAAACTATAGATATTATGGTGCCCAATACAGATGTCGCAATACTAAAGGTAGATAACAGCCAATCAGATGCTCTTGCACTTAACAGATTTATACCTTTCTGTTCTATGTCTTTCCAGTCTATTGTGATATCCTTAATAAATTTAGCTATATATTCATTCTCTATCAGAGCAGTAGTTTCAAACCAGTTTAAAAAATTATTCCAGGCTTGCGGTGCTCGATTTACTAATTCTTGAAATGATTTATATAATTCCGGAACTACTATGAACAAAGTTATAAATATTATAAATACAAATAAAAACAAAGTAATAATATAGCTAATAGGCCTTTTTATATTTTGCCGCAATCTTTTAAGTATAGTTTTTTCAAAAAATCTCATAGGAACATTCATGACAAAGGCTATTGCTATGCCTATCATAAAAGGGGATGCTATCGAAAGGAGCACAAGTAAAACAGTCCACAAGTTATTGAGATTCTCCAAGGCCCAAATTAGAACAACCCCAAACGTTATTAAAATAATAGCATTTTTAAATTGATCTGATTTAATTTTCATTTTCTACCTTCTAACTATACACACGTTCGTAATACAAAGCTTATAACACAAAATTTATAACACAAAGTTTATTAGATTTATTCTTACTATATATATTTAATATAAACACTTAATATATCAAGTGTATTATTCCCCTAAAAAAAAATAAGCCCTTCTTTTCTGCAAAGCTAAACCTGTAAGAAGATTATACTAGACAAGCCTCATAAAATCAATGCTATACAAGTATACAATATGTCTCAAAAAGTTACAATTACTAAAAAGAGACATAGCAAGGGATTTGTGATAATATATAAACATAGACGATACTTGAAGAAAGCCGTAAAATAGCAACAAAAACAAAATAGTATACTGTTATACTATTTTAATATTAAAGTGGCGGTGATACAGATTAATAGCTCACAAAAAAAATGGTCTTTAACAGAAATAAATAAAAAAATTATAACAGCGTACCATGATAATAATAGCGTTTTAGGTGAGTGTGCACTCATTAATACCCGAAGGATTTATTATTTATCGATTATTGCTATACCGTTGCGTATAATCAATATTTTTTTATTTACCTTCACGAAATCCCATGACACACAAGTTTTGAAGACATGGAGCCAAGGAATTATAGCATCTCATATCATATTGCTAATTTTTATGATCGGTTTTTTCTTAATAACTCATAGACTGAAGAACAGGACCGAACCTAATACAACCATGTTCGTATTGCATTATAATTGTTGTATTCGTTATTATGGCATCTGGTATTGTAATAGTAACCTTTGATCAGTTGGTAACAACTAATATCACACCTTTTTTATTAATTAGCATAATCATTGGAGTTGTTTTTTTAATAAGGCCATTAGCTTCCTTTATTATTTATGTAGCTTCATATATGGCGTATTATTATTCAATAGCATTAACTATAACAGACCAGCAGATACTGCTTTCTAATAGAGTTAATGGTATTACCGCCGTTGGAATTGGTTTCTTGCTTAGCTTAATCCTTTGGTATTACAATTATACTAATATAACCCAAAAGAAGCGTATTGAAATTCAACAAAAACAATTAGAACAAATGGCATATTATGATCCACTTACTGATTTACCTAACAGGCGGTTATTAGAGAAATTGATTAAACAAGAGTATTCTGCAATGAAGCGTTATGGTCATCAATCAGCTATAGCATTTTTAGATATTGATGACTTTAAAAAAATTAATGATACATACGGTCATCTGGTAGGTGACGAAATGCTTAGGCAAATGGCTGATATATTAAAAAATAACGTTAGAGAATCAGATACTGTAGCTAGGCTTGAAGGAGAAGAATTTATTATCCTAATGCCCAAAACTTCTGTGGAAGAAGGATACGTCTTAGCTGAAAGACTAAGAAAATTAATTATGGGAAAAAATTTATTATTGGATCGAATACATTGCGAATTACTTCCAGTTTCGGCGTATCTCCAATGCGTGATAATAGTGACCAAACTATAGATGATTATTATTTACATGCAGATAAAGCTCTCTATTTGGCTAAACAAAGCGGCAAAAACAGAGTTGAAAAAGCAAATGGAACTAATCAACAAAATACT
>DUPP01000130.1 GCA_012838265.1 Clostridiales bacterium | reverse complement strand
GTTTGATTCAAATAGCTGTTATGACGCTTCTTGTAAACATCAGACATATTTTCTATGGGCTATCCTTTTTGGACCGTTTCAGCGATATGGGAAAGAAAAAATGGTATATGGCTTTTGCACTTACCGATGAAACCTATTCTCTGCTGTGCGGTACAAAGGCACCTTCTGATGTTGATGAAAAAAAATTCTTTTTTAGTGTAGCATTCCTGAATCAGTCCTATTGGGTATTGGGCTCCGTGATTGGTTCTTTTGCCGGTTCTCTAATTACATTTGACACAACAGGAATGGATTTCGCAATGACTGCACTATTCATTGTTATCTTTCTTGAACAATGGAAAGCATATTCTACTCATATCCCTGCGTTGATAGGGTTAGGTTGTACGGTTTTAGCATTATTAATCGTTGGTCCCGATAATCTTGTAATTCCCGCGATGATACTGATCGTTGCTGCATTAATGTTGTCAAAAAAACAAATCGAAACTAAAATAGCAGATACAGAAATTGCAAAGGAGGATGAAATACTATGATTTTAAGTTTTGGTGAATCCATCCTGATCATACTGGTTATCGCTGTGATTACATTCGCGCTCAGGGCTGCACCCTTCGTGCTGTTTAGTGGGACCGGAACCACCCCGAAGTTGATTACATACTTAGGAAATACGCTTCCGCCTGCTGTCATGGGGATGCTGATTATATATTGCCTGAGAAATGTATCAATTTTAGATGCACCATTTGGGCTTCCGGAGCTGATTGGAGTTATTTCAGTTGCAGGATTGCATCTTTGGCGGAGAAATAATCTTCTAAGCATTTTGGGAGGTACCGTTTTATATATGATTATGGTTCAGTTTATATTTGCATAATAGTTGGTATAGGGTCAGAGGGGTTTCATAGTTTTTCAATTGTGACTACAACTAAAGAAATAGGGTAATAGGTCTTGGTTGAAACTGTGTAACCTATTTTTTTTGTCCAATTGTAAACCATAAACTAAAATAAGTTGACATATGCAATTTAATAAAATATAATAATTTTAATTTTAAATATTAATTAAATGAAAGGCATTATTTATGAAAAATTTTAAAACATCTAATCTTACTTTGATTGCTCTGATGACTGCTGTAATGTGTATCTTAGGACCGCTTTCCATTATTATTCCTGTTTCTCCGGTTCCAATCACATTTGCAAACCTAGCAATTTTTTTTACTGCTATTTTACTTGGATGGAAGAAGGGAACTATTAGCTGCCTGCTTTACCTGCTGATTGGGTTTATAGGGGTGCCTGTTTTTTCGTTTTTTACAGCAGGCCCAAGCAAGCTGTTGGGACCAACAGGTGGATATCTGATTGGGTATGTTTTTTTGGCAATTATCGCTGGATACTTTGTAGACAAATATCCGGGTAAGGTACATATGTATATAGTAGGGATGGTTCTTGGATCAATTATCCTATACGCATTAGGGACATCCTGGCTGGCTTATCAGGCAAATATGACATTTGAAGCTGCATTATTTGCTGGTGTAATTCCATACTTACCGGGAGACATTATAAAGATAATAATTGCTGCTATTATAGGACCTGCGGTAAAAAAACAGATAGTAAGAGCCGGATATCTGTAGCTTAGTGGGTGATTTTTAGTACACTACAGGCAGACAAGCTAAGCTTGTCTGCCTTACAAACATACGGAGATATTATTTTATTCGTAAACTATGATTGCGTCGTTACGTTTAATCCTGAGCAGGGCAGTTTCAACAATCCTGAAAACATGATTAAAGTCTTTAGTTTCTAAGTATCCTGTCTTAACATCTATACCGAGAGCCAAATCCATGTATTGGGATTCTCCGCAGACCAACACAGCACTATTCTTATTAAGAATTGGAGATTGAATAAGGTTTCCGTTCAGCATTTTTGTTATGCGTTCTGCCTCAGTCATACCTAATGCAGGCTGTATTCTTTGGAGTTGAACGAAGAGATCAGGACTTACTATCAGGGTGTATCTTCCAAGGATACCATTGCTTCTAAAAGATGAAAGCCCTTCTGCCACATCAGTAAATGCATTTTCACCTTTGCTCCAATCACTTTTCTTAAACTTTGAACCTGAATTAAGAAGGCCCTTTACTCCTAAAAATTCGTTGCCAAAAAAGATAAGCTTGTCCTCTTTATATGCAATCGCTTGAGCTGCTGCTATAATGCTGGAAAGATCCATTGGATAGCCTGTAGCTTGACTGTATTCTATATCTCTCCATAAAAGTGTAAAGTCCTCAAAGATTTGAGGTATTTCTACAAATTGTCTACCTGTCGTTTTTACGATTCCATCCAAAACTTTTTCATCAACTGCTGTATCTACTTGAATGCTTAAGGCACCTGTGCCTAAAGGTCCGAATAGAGGGAGGAACTGTCGTCCTGTTAGGAACCTTCTGACATTATCCACTACAGTGTTATCAATCATATCCCAAAATCCATCCGGAAACTCTACTGAATCACGTGCGAGAAATTTCATATGTGTACCTCCTTTTTACTATTTATGGTCTGTTAACTTAATAATGATTAATTATTATTTCTTCAAAAGGCTTCCTACAGTTAAATCCGGACCTGGAGCTTCTTCTATTCCCAGTTCCTCCATCATTTCTCTTACTTCCGCTTCGCCTTCTGCAAGGAAATCTGCTTCCTGAGGGTCTAAATGACGTAGTAAAGCCAATAGCTCTCCCACATGTGCTTTTTCTTCATCTCTGATATCTCCGATTACTTTCTTGGCAAATTCATCATCTGTCGCCTGGACATGTGCATCATAAAGGTAAATAGCTTCGAGCTCACCTGCAATATCTAACCTTATTGCTTGGATCAGCTCCTCCTTTGTCATTTTACGGTTGACATTACCTGTAAATGGGTTTGCAAAAGTTGGCATCTCATCATCTCCTATCTTTCAATATTATCCAGTAATTTTATTTTCAGTATAAAGCAATAACACACTAGATTCAATATTTTAATACATCAATAATATCCCTGGATCACTCATAACAAACGCTAATAAATATTTATACCCTAATAAAATTAAATTATTAGGAAATAATATGAAAATGTTAAATATTCGCAGTATTATAAAGACAAGCAGTCTTAAAATGATCCGGATGAAACTCGTTGCTTTATATTTGCTAAATGTCTCAGATGCCTTATTGACGCATTTTATTATGAGTACTGGATATTTTTGTGAAATGAATGTCCTCCTTACAGAAGTAGTGACGAACACAGCAGCATTCCTTGCTCTGAAAATCCTTGCTCCTGGAGTGCTGGTTAGCTTACTGTGCATTCGCCTTTCCCGAGCAACGGAGAGACAACTGAAGCTTGGAAATATACCTATCAATATTGCACTCTTTCTTTATATCCTAGTGAATTTGAACCACGCATCATGGATTGCCTATTTGATAATAGCGCTATCGATATGATTGCATGTAAATGTTGGGATACATCTTAATAATAAGGTATAATGTTTTATTAATGATAAAATATAGGTTCGGTTATGTTTCATATATATATGAACTAATATAAAAAACCAAATGGAGGGTTAGAAAGATAACTTATCAAAAGAATGAGTAAAAGAAAAACTATTATTCTACTGTTGTTATTATTGATTTTGGTGTCTATCTTATGTATCTATTACTACATATTAAGTAATGGTGATATTGAATTAAAAGGACCATATCAAGTTGTAAGGATTGTTGATGGTGATACGATTATCCTTGATATTAATGGTATAAATGAAAGGGTTCGTCTAATAGGGATTGACACACCGGAATCAGTGCATCCAGATCCTGATAAAAATGTACCGTATGGAAAAGCAGCATCTGACTTTACAAAGTCAATGCTGGAAAATAATCAGGTACAAATTGAGCTGGATGTCCAAGAACGCGATCAATACGGCAGGCTTCTTGCGTATGTTTATTATGATGGTGAGATGTTCAATAAGATACTGTTAAAGGAAGGGCATGCTGTAGTAGCAACTTATCCACCAAATATTAAATATGTAGATGATTTTACAGCTCTTCAAGAAAAGGCAAGAAAAGAAGGCAAGGGATTATGGGGAAAGTAAGAATTAAGATTTCAGGTATTTACTCCCCATTTTCTTTTTTTGATGTTTTTAAGGAGAATCTGTGGGTTAATACAGAATGCAATTAATCGATAAAATTCAACAATAGAGCTAAAAAAAATAGACAAAAGATATAATTTGTGATTGAGTTGGATTGATACAAGGTAAATAAAAATTATGGATAAAAAAAGTTATTAGTGGCAAGTTATTAATGGAAAGTGAGGGAAGTATTATGTTAAAGTATCCAAGTTTATTTAAACCTATCCGTTTTCGAAACATGGAGGTGCGCAATCGTATCTTTGTACCTCCTATGCATTCTAATCAAGCATCAGACAAGAGCGAAGTGACCGATGAAATGGTACGTTATTACGAGAATATGGCTAAAGGCGGAGCTGGATTGATTACAGTCGAGGCTTGCGACATAGACGGACTCCGTCGATATATGCCAAAGATGTTTGGTATTTATGATGATAAGACTGCGGCCGGTCTCGCTCGTATCACAGAAGCTGTGCACCGCCATGGTGCAAAAGTTTCCGCTCAGCTGATCCAAGCAGGTGCTTTCGCGTCTTCTGCAATAAGCGGTGTTATGCCGTTATCTGCTTCACCGATTCCGCACATCTGGAACCGCAATGATGTTCCAATAGAAATGACTCATGAAGATATTGCTGAATACGTACAAAAGTACGCTGATGCAGCTCGCAGAGCTAAAGAAGCTAATTGTGACTCAGTAGAGATTCATTGTGCACATACCCATGGTTTGCTCGGTAATTTCTTGTCTCCTACTATGAATAAGCGTACGGACGAGTATGGCGGTGATATTAACGGGCGTGTTCGAATATTGCTTGAAGTGGTTGAGGCTGTCCGTAACGTAGTAGGGGAGGATTTCCCTATAAGTGTACGTCTGTCTGCAGATGAAATGGAACCTGGCTCTAATCGTCTTATTGATACTATCTATGTGGCACGGCTGCTAGAAAAGGCGGGTATAGACTATCTAGATTTTTCAAATGGATCCTTATTTGACTCGGGCACATTATTGCCTCCGAGTGGAAAACCCACTGCAATCAATGCTCCATATGTAGAAAAAATTAAAAGTGCAGTATCAATTCCAGTTGGATGCCCTGGACGTATTAAAGAACCCTGGATAGCCGATATGCTTATCGAAACAGGAATGGTGGACTTCGTTTACATGGGCCGTGCAATTATGTGTGATCCCGAATTACCTAATAAAGCAAAAGAAGGTCGTGAAGATGATATCCGTCCTTGTATTGGATGTTTGACCTGTTTCGCCCAATCGTTAATCGGCAACTCCATTCGCTGTGCTGTGAATCCTGCTGTAGGACAAGTAGTTTTGAATGATATTAAACCTGCTGAATCAAAGAAAAAAGTACTGGTTGTCGGTGGTGGACCTGGTGGCTTGGAAGCTGCAAGAGTGTTAGCTGAACGTGGTCATGATGTTACTCTTATGGAAGCATCGAACAAATTAGGCGGGCAGTTTATTTTAGCAAGTTATCCTCCGGCAAAGCAGGAGTTTGCAAGCGGAGTGAAGTTTTTGATCAATGAGTTGAAGAAAACCGATGCTAAAGTAATAACTGGTCATGTTGTAACAATTCAAGATATTAAAGAAATGAATCCTGATTATGTTGTTCTTGCAACGGGCGGCAAACCGATTCTTCCAGAATGGCTAAGTAATTGCAGTCATAAAAATGTAATGACAGCTTGGGAAGCTTTGAACAGCGAGAAACCAGTAGGGCAAAATATTGTTATAATCGGCGGCGGTTCAGTCGGTTGCGAAACTGCTGATTTCTTGGCTGATGCACATAATTTCCGTACTTTGGGTGGACGTAGAGTAAGAGTTATTGAAATGCTGGATAATATTGCAACTGATGATTTAACTCCTGCCCGAGATTATTTGGTTACCCGCCTGAAAGAAAAAGGTGTTGAAATTTATACCAGCACCAAGGTACTCGATGTCACTGAAGATAAGATTGTCTGCGATTGTACAGGCAGTGAACTGTCACTAGACGGTGTTGATACAGTTATCTCGGCAATCGGAACAGCTTCTTATAATCCTTTGGCTGAGGATCTCGATAAGATGGGAATTCCATACAAAGTGATTGGTGATGCTAAGAAGGTTGGAAAGATTTTTGAAGCGGTTGCTGATGGACGCATAGTGGCTTTAGAGGTTTAGAGGAATTCAAAAGTAAAGACCTAAACTCTAAGTAAGGACTGCACTAATGGATAAAATTTTTAGTGCAGTCCTTCATAATGTGTATAGTGTCCGCCTCTTTTTTATTAAAATCATCTACTCACTTAATTTGTTAAATTCAGATTTTTCTGCACCGCAGAGGGGACAAACCCAATCATCCGGTAAGTTTTCCCACTTTGTCCCCGGAGCAATACCGCATAAACCTCCTCAATTATTTTCTTCTATATTTGCATGGTATCTTTTATAAATACCTTTAAAATATGCGTTTTATGCAATTCATACACCCTCATATCTGTTATATCATACAATGTATTGGTATTAACTGGGAATCAGATCGTTACACCGTGTATCTGATATTTATGGGGGTTAAATTATTATGCAGCATTTTAATACTTATTATGGATTAAGTTTTGAACAATTACAATTATCTAATACAATCAGACAACTATGGATGGAGCATATACTATGGACCCGTTTTTTTATCTTGAGTACGGCATTTGACTTACCTGATCTTCAGTTTGTCACAGAAAGGCTTTTACGAAATCCTGATGACTTTGCCAGGGCTCTTAGACCCTTTTATGGTGAAAGGACAGCCATGCAAATCAGGCAGCTTTTCACCGACCACCTATTGATTGCAGCCCAGCTGGTTAACGCATCAAAATCAGGGGATACCGTGCAAGCAGATTTGCAGCGTAGGAGATGGTATGATAACGCTGAAGATATCGCTAAATTCCTCGCTTCCATCAATCGTTTCTGGAGTGAATCTCAGTGGAGAGACTTGCTGTTTGAGCATCTTCGCCTGACAGAAAATGAGGCAGGTTTTATACTGACAGGCCAATATGAAAACAGTATAAAAGAATATGACAGCATTCAGGCAGAAGCCTTAAATATGGCTGATGTTATGACTTATGGCATTATCCGACAATTCAACTTCAGATAGAAAACATAAAAAACCAGAAAAGGACTACTTCAAAGTAGTCCTTTTGTGATGGTGCGCCCACAGGGATTCGAACCCCGGACCTTCGCATTCGTAGTGCGCTACTCTATCCAGCTGAGCTATGGACGCATATCTATACTTCATAGAGTCTGAAATAAATTATATAACAATTAGGTTGAGGTTGTCAAAGCATAATTCTGTATTTTCGCCATTTTTGTTTAATTACCAAAATAAAATATTATTATCTTCAATAAAAAGTAGGTTTTATTATTTAGAAGGCAGTTAATAATTTCAGTCCCATTTCACTCGCAGTTTTCTGAATTAATCGAGTCTCTTGGACTATCGACTCTTGGCAGCAGGATTGTTGTTCTTGTTCCTATTTCTTTTCTGCTGATTACCTCGATGCTGCCGCCATGACGATCTATTATCCATTTAGCAATTGACAAGCCAAGCCCGGAACCGCCTGTCCTTCTGGCTCTGGATTCATCAGAACGGTAGAAGCGGTCAAATATATATGGAAGAGTTTCGGGATCGATGCCCATTCCATTATCTTGGACAGAAATCCGCACTATTCCATTATCCTCCAAAACAGATACAAGGATTTCTCCGTTATCAGGAGTATATTTTATACTATTGTCTACCAAGATTCTCACAGCTTGTTTTAAAAGCTGCCTATCTGCATTGACAAAAGCAGTTATATCGCTTTTAATTCTGAATGTATGGAAGGTATCGATCATCTGTGTTTCTTTTATAATCTCCCTGATTATATCTGAGCAGTCGAAAATTTCAAGCTCAAGGCGAAGTGTTTCATTATCACCTCGAGCGAGGAAAAGCAGTTGTTCAATCAGTTCTTTCATATTTTCAGCTTCGCTCTTTATTGCATCGATGGATTCTTGCAAGGTTTTTTCATCATTTTTGCCCCATCGGTCCAGTAGATTGATATACCCTTGAATGACGGAAATCGGTGTACGAAGTTCATGTGAAGCATCTGAGACAAAACGAACCTGGGCTCGATATGCTTCATCTATTCTGTTTAACATATTATTGATAGCATCTGCTAGATTTTTTAATTCACTTTGAGGACCGTCAACTGAAAGCCTCTTATCAAGTTTTGTTACATCAATATTACTGATTGTTCCGGCTAGATCCCTAAGTCGTTTCATTTCTTCCTGTGAAAGTTCATGTCCTGCTGAAGAGCTTAAATTTTGTGCCTGCTTGGACATTTCGGTCAGTGGTCGAAGAATCTGGCGGATTTTTCGCCGATTTCTTCTCATTACCCATATGATAAGTAAACCTTCTAAGGCAAGCAGAATGAGGAATGGATTCCGGTAATCTGTCAGAACTGAACCGATATGGCAGGTAATAGTAATTCCTTCGTCTACAAGAATTAAACGGTATTTTATAGCGGAAATAGGATGACCAGATTCTGAATCGAACCACAGCCATCGTTTAACATTGTATTCGCTCATAGGTGTATATTTATGAATGCTATTTAGTAGTAAAATTCCGTTTTGATTTTGAATTGAAGGTTCAAAGTAATAATCCAAGACTGTTTGATTCTGCGGAGACAATTCTTTAAAGATAATAGCTGCATTATCTTCCGCTTTCCATACTGTGAAGAAAATAATTGAAAGGAAAAGGGCAATATTAACGATTAACAATACCCCGATTGTGTAGAAAACCGTATGCAGATGCAGCTTCATTACAAGAGAGAAGCTGGATTTGTTTGTTTTACCTGTTGTATTTACTGTTTTTTTGGGTTCATTAGAATTATTCACGTATGATATATCCCACTCCTCTGACAGTTTGAATAAATTTTTCCCCAAAAGGTTCTTCGATTTTTACACGTAGATACCTGATATAAACGTCGATGGTGTTAGTTTTTCCTATATAATCATAGCCCCAGACACTATCGAGCAATTGTTCCCGGCTCAATACCTGACCTTTGTGTTGAATTAGATAAGCCAGAAGATCAAATTCTTTTTTCGTTAAATCAATAGGAGCCTCTCCGACCCAAACCTCTCTGCTATGCGGGTTGAGCCGGAGTTTACCTACTGTATAAAAGCGTTCATTTTTATTATTTTCATTAGCGGGACTTGTGTTCCTCAATACGGCGCGGATTCTTGCCAACAGTTCTTCTATAGCAAAGGGCTTTGTAATATAATCATTAGCGCCCCCATCTAATCCTGCAACCTTATCCATGGTATCATCTCTGGCTGTCAGTAAAATGATTGGTACAGATGAAGTCTGGCGAATCCGCCGGAGCACTTCAAAGCCATTGAGTCCGGGCAGCATTAGATCCAGCGCGATTAGATCAAAATGCTTTGACTGAGCCAGTACAAGTCCAGTCCTTCCGTCAGTTGCTTTTTCAACCGTATATCCTTCATAGATCAGCTCAAGCTCTATAAACCTGGCAAGCTTTTCTTCATCCTCAATGATTAATATATGTCCCGCCATAGATTTCCTCCTGAAATATCTGCACGTAAGTCTTATATTATTTTTTCTTAAGAATTACTGCGCATATCATTTTTGATTTCTTCGGCAGCGTTTGCAACAGTATTCATTGCATCATTAACCTTACTGTTGTTGATGTCCGGACCTTCAAAAGAGTATCTGAAGTTGAAGAATAAACCGACGATAATAAGCGGCAATACTATCCAAAATGCGAAGGTAGCCAGGATAACCAGTACGGTCAGCGGAAGTCTCATCAGGGATTCTCCATCCTTTTCAACAACGAATGCGTTGATATTCCCTTTATGAATAACTCCGCCTAACCAGCGAAACAGCTTCTTCATGTTTCTTCCGAACGCAGATTTGTCGTGTTTGCTTTCCGCTTGGTTTTCTTTTCCTTTGTTACTTTTATTACTTTGCGTGTTGTCAGCTACTGCAGCGCTGCCTGTTTGAAATTGCCCGCCACCTTTTGGCGGCTGTATCTTTCCTTGTCGCTCTAGTTCGATAATAGCCTGAAGAATATCTCCGTCAGCATTCTCTAATGCTGTTTTTGCCTCGTCATATGATATATTTGCATATTCACGAAGCTTTTCTACTTGTTCTAATGTTACCATAATATAATTCCTCCTTTTGCTGTTTCTCTCTAATTTGCAAGCAAATCTTCAAATGTAATTGATTATGGCTTCATTATAAGAAATAATCCTTCTAGGCTCCTTTGACGAAAATTAAAATTTGATTAAAAAATAACTTTTTTTCAGAATATCATGTAATATGGAGAAAGTCTATATTTGTGTATCAGTCGATTTTTGGATTACAAAGAAAATCTACAGTCGAAAATTTTAAAAAGATGGGTTATAATGAAAGAACATATGATAATGATTAGAACATATGGTAACGTGATCATGGGAAAATTAGAGAATCATAAAGAGAATCATAACCGTAGTAATAGTTTCAAATCGAACTGTGAAATCGAATAATTAAAACGAGTAAAACTGAACAGGTTGGATAGGAAATTTTTATAGATTAATGATTAAGGAAGGAAACAACAATGAGAATAGCAGTAGTAGATGGACAAGGTGGCGGGATAGGGCGTGCTATCGTTGACAAGTTAAAAACTGCGCTTCCTGAAGTTGAGGTAATTGCGTTAGGAACAAATTCTGCAGCAAC
>DUPP01000129.1 GCA_012838265.1 Clostridiales bacterium | reverse complement strand
GTATGCACTGAAAACTAAAATATTCAAAAAACAATCCAACGATGGGGTCACCGTTGGATTAAAATAAATTTATTTATTTTATTTTACTTGAGAACTCTACACCACAACATTTGACATAGAGCCGTTTATTCCATGCTATACATTGATTTTTTTATAAAAGTATTATGACAGTAGTATTATGAAAGTATTATGATAGAAAAAGGTTTTATTCTTCTCCGGACTCCTTTCCTTCAGATATAGGTGCGACATGAAGCTTAACTTTATCTATACGTCGGTCCTTCACACATTCAATCTTAAAGGTTAAATTGTCCAATTCTATAATTCTGTCAGTTTCATCCTCACCGGGTATCTCACCAAGAAGATCTATCAACAATCCTCCTATAGTTTCATGCTCGTCAGATTCCAGATTCAGCAACAGCTTGTCATTTAGATCGTCG
The DNA here is from genome assembly GCA_012838265.1 of Clostridiales bacterium. Classification (GTDB taxonomy): domain Bacteria; phylum Bacillota; class Clostridia; order Peptostreptococcales; family Anaerovoracaceae; genus Anoxybacterium. Next base: position 10,829 of record DUPP01000129.1, on the reverse strand, counting down.
ATATAATACTGACCGTCTATTAAAAAGGTATTATCATCAATTTTTTCGAATTTAGGTTCTATTTCTTCATCTTCATCTTCAATATCGCCCATGACTTCTTCTATCAAGTCTTCAATGGTTACTATTCCTGAAAAACCCCCATATTCGTCTATTAAAATAGCGATATGAACCTTAGACTCCTGAAGCTCACGAAACAAATCATCTATTTTTTTACTTTCAGGTACAAAGTAAGGCTTACGAAGCAAAGATTTGATGTCCACATTTTCAAATCCATGTTTTCTTGCAGCGATAACAAAGTCTTTTATATAAAGTATCCCAATGATATTGTCGATATCACGTTCATAAACTGGTACCCTTGAAAATCTCTTTTCTAATAATTCATCGACATAATCCTCTAGAGAATCATTAATATTGATCATATAAACATCAGTTCTCGGAGTCATTATCTCATAAGCAAGTATGTCGTCAAACTCAAAGATGCTTGTGATCATTTCCTTGCCTGTTTCTTTAATTAAACCCGTTTCCTGACCTACCTCAAGTAATGATTTTATTTCTTCCTCAGAGTATTGTTCCTCAACATCTGTAGTGTTTACTCCTGTAATCCGAAGTAGTATTGAAACCGACGTTGAGAGCAACCAAACAAAAGGCTTTGTGATTTTTGATACTACAATTATTGGTTTTACTGTAAGCATTGAAATCTTCTCAGAATACTGCAAAGCCAATCGTTTTGGAAACAATTCCCCTAAGACTAGAGAAATATACGACAAGACCAACGTAACAAGTACAATCGCAATTTGTGTTGGATACGGTATACTGAACTTTGAAAAGAATGCTGCAATATCATCAGACATTGAAGTGGCTGCAACTGCGCTGGCAAGAAAACCTGCAAGCGTAATAGCAACCTGTATAGTAGATAAAAACCTATTTGGCTCTTCTAAAAGTTTTAATAGCAGAGTTGCTTTATTATTGCCTTCCTGTGAAAGAACCTTTATACGGTTCTTATTGACAGAAACTATGGCCATTTCTGATGCTGCAAAAAAAGCATTAATCAAGATGAGTAGTAACAAAAATGATAATTGAACCGCTAACGACATACTCGGGTCAGGATCCATTTAAAAAATTCCTCCTTAATATTTATAGGTACATTTTAACACATTATCTTTGTTTACGGAATATATATTTTTCTGATACCGGTTGTGCCATCTTAATCTTGACGATTTGCTGCGGATGGGGAGCTGATTCGATAGGATTATCATCTTCGTCCAATAGTACTTCAATCTTTTGCGTAAAATAATCGGTATACGGTCCAAATACTTCAATTTCGTCACCTTTACTCATTTTATTTCGCTGCTCAACTACCGCAATTCCAGTTTTCTCATCATAGCTTTTAACGATACCTACAAACGTATAGTCTCTCGTATAAGCACTGGTCTGGTAGTTCTGGTCCCTGTTCGTCGGCTTATTATAGTAAAATCCCGTTGTGAATTCTCGATGACTGGCTTTTTTTAGTTCCTTCAACCAATCGGGATTGAATACATATCCATCTGGATCTGCATAGTAAGCATCTATGGCTTTACGGTATGCACCAACTACTGTTGCTACATAAAAAACACTTTTCATTCTGCCTTCAATCTTCGCTGAAGAAATACCTGATTCAATAAAATCAGGGATATGCTCTATCATACATAAATCTCGAGAGTTCAGTATAAAGGTTCCCCTTTCATTTTCCTCAATAGGAAAATACTCTCCCGGTCTTTGTTCTTCAACTAAATGGTATTTCCAGCGGCATGGATGAGCACATTCTCCACGGTTTGCATCTCGCTCTATCATAAAATTGCTGAGCAGGCAGCGTCCCGAATAGGATATGCACATCGCTCCTTGTATAAATCCTTCTAATTCAAGTGATTCAGGCAACCTGCTTCTCAATTCTCTAATTTCAGAAAAAGTCATTTCTCTTGCAAGAACTATGCGTTTTATTCCTTGGGCATGCCAAAATTCAGCTGCTTTATAGTTAGTCATATTTGCCTGCGTACTAAGATGGATTTCAGCATCAGGTATGAGCTCCTTTATTAACATGATAACACCAGGATCAGATACAATAAATGCATCTATAGGGATATCTTTAATGAGGGTTATATAATTTTTTAATTCGCTGATATCTTCGTTATGTGCAAAAATATTAAGCGTCATATACGCTTTTCGATCTTTAGTATGAGCGTATTCTACTCCTTCTTTGATATTCTCTATTGTGAAATTTTTTGCACCAGCTCGCAATCCAAACATTTCCCCGCCGAAATATACAGCATCAGCACCATAATCGATAGCAATTTTTAATTTTTCTAAATCTCCAGCAGGTGCCAGCAATTCTAATTTCTTCTTCATTTTATCCTCTTAAAATTCTGTATGTTATTCAGAAGATAGTGGACAAGTATTAATCATTTAATATGCTAACTGCAATGCCGTCACCGATGGTGAGGATTGCGGTATCTGCATTCTTAAGGCTCATAACGTAATCAATATATTGTCTCATTCTTCTAACATTTGTTTTTTGTCTTCTATCAGTTATATATTCATCTGAAACCGTTCTGGCTTTAAGCAGCACGTTGTCAGACAGGATTATTGCTCCCTTTCTGCATAGTGGGACGCTCCCTTCCCAGAACTCCTTATAATAGCTTTTCGCTGCGTCGATAAAAACAAGATCAAATCCTTCTAATTCAACGTCTTTAATCTCATTTGCAAGGTCAATCAAACTTCTAGCAGCATCGCCAAGCCTGATTTGAATCCTATCAGATAGTCCAAAACGTTCTACGTTATCAACTGCCTTCCTGTACATATTATCGTTAACCTCTAAGGTTATAATATCTGCTTCAGGCAAAGCAGTTGCAAGAAAAATCGACGCATATCCTATTGCTGTACCAATTTCAAGTATGCGTTGAGGCTTTTTTATTTTTACAATATTATAGATATAGGATTCTGTTTCTTTCAAAATAATGGGGATATGTTTCTCCTCCGCTTCTTGACGTAATCTTTGCAGACCATCATTCAAGGGTTTATATAGGCTGTGGAGATAAGAAGTTATTTTATCATTTATTATATTGCTCATTTTTTTCTCTGACAAACATGTAATTTCTTTATAGAGTAATACTAATAGTTTAGCATTATTATCTTAATTGATATATTGGGCCTTATACTTTAAGAATTGGTCGTAAGTTTCAGAAAAGACGTGTGAACCATCTCCCTTTGCCAAAAAGTATAAGTAATTTGTATCAGCCGGATAAAGAGCAGCGTGGATAGAATCTTTTCCAGGCGAACAAATTGGACCTGGAGGTAATCCGTTTATGATATACGTATTATACGGCGAATCTATCTGGGTGTCTTTTGTGCTTAATACGGGTTTTTGTTCCCCAAGAATATACTGTACTGTTGCACAGGACTGAAGAGGCATTCCGATAGCCAATCGATTATGAAAAACACTCGATATAACAGGTCTGTCTTCCTGGACTCTTGCTTCACGTTCTATAATTGAAGCAAGTGTAATCACTTCATTAATAGTCATCCCCAGTTCTTCTGCACGGGCATAGCTTTCCTCTGTAAATACCTTACTAAATTGATAAAGCATTCTATCTATTATATCGTGCTCGTTCGCGGTAGTAAAAATCTCATAAGTTTCAGGAAACAAATATCCCTCTAGTCTATCCGGACCTGCAGGAGCAGTTTTCACGAATTCATAATCAAAGGATCCCATTTCAATTTCTTCTGCAAAGATTTCAGGATCAATCAAGCCTTCTTCAGCAAGTTTCTTCGTAATTCTTTTTATATCATAACCTTCGGGTATGGTAAATCGAATAGTTGCTGTCTTTCCTTCAAAAAGTATCCTCATGATTTCTTCCAGCGACATACTTTGAGAAAAGGTGTATTCCCCAGCCTTGTACCATCCATCATAACCCTCAATCATAGATTGTAGCCTAAATACCCTTGGATCTCTTATGAGATTTGCTTCAACTAATATATTGGCAATTTCAGATGTTCCGGTACCTGTAGGTATAATTATGGTAATGGATTCTGTACTGTTTGGATTCACTGGCTCACTGTTACGATTAAGGTATTGAAAGAACATAACAACTAATATAATTATTATAATTCCTATCAAAACCATTGACCCAACGAGCAGCCGCCAACGTCTGTGAGCATGGTCGTGTTTTTTACTATATACTTCCATTATTTCTCCTTAGCACTTTTCTTCTTTTTCAGTATCATGAAAAAATTCGCAGAATGGGAATCCTGCGAAAATGGTATTATCTATTTTGCCCTCGACAGATATTCACCAGTTCTGGTATCAATCTGTATTACTTCTCCCACTTCAATGAAGATTGGAACTTGTATAGTTGCTCCAGTTTCAACGATTGCCGCCTTCGTAACATTGGTAGCTGTATCGCCTTTAACGCCTGGTTCCGTTTCAATGACCTTTAGATTAACAAAATTAGGCGGTTCTACAAGAAATGCGTTTCCTTTATAGAACTTAATTATTGCCATATCATTTTCTCTTAAGTAATTCATCGCATCCTCTACCTGCTCCTTCATTAAAGGAACCTGATCATAAGTCTCTTGATCCATGAAGTAATAAAGCTCCCCGTCGTTGTAAAGGTATTGCATAGTTTTTGTATCTATGTGAGCCTTTGGGAATTTATCATTGGGATTGAATGCTTCCTCTTTTGTGGCGCCGGTAAGGATATTTCTGTATTTCGTCCTTACGAATGCAGCACCCTTGCCTGGTTTTACATGTTGGAAATCCAGAATAATATGTGGTTCTCCATTGATCTCAAAGGTAAGACCTTTTTTAAAATCACTGGCATAAATCATATTGAGAATACCTCCATTAGTTTATAGAATTATAAGATCCTTTTTAGAATTAACCTTGTTAATTATACCAAAATCAGTTACGATTGCCAAGTCCTCTATCCTAACACCAAAAAGACCAGGCAAATAAATTCCCGGCTCTATAGTGATTGCCATATTTTTCTCCAGGATCTCTTCACTTTTTGCATTTAATCTAGGTGCCTCATGAACCTGGGTTCCAATTCCATGGCCTAACCCGTGGGTAAAGTTGTCACCGTATCCAGCCTTTACTATGATATCCCTTGCCGTCTTATCAGCATCATAGCAACTTACACCTGCCTTGATTACTTCAATGGCAGCCAGTTGAGCTTCTAAGACAATATCGTATATCATTTTCATCAATGGCGTCGCCGAGCCGATAGCTATTGTGCGGGTCATATCTCCACAATATCCATCAACTACAGCACCAAAATCCAAAGTAAGAAACTCGCCTTTTTCAACAATCTTGTCAGTAGGCTCTCCGTGGGGCAAGCAAGACCTTGCACCTGATACTACTATGGTATCAAAGGCAAGTTTCTCCGCTCCATTTTCAAATAAGAACCTTTCAATCTCTGCGGCAATTTGTTTTTCACTCATTCCCGGCTCAATAAATCCCAGAATATGAGAAAAGCACCTGTCTCCAAGGGCAGAAGCCTTAGATATACACTGTATCTCATACTCACTCTTAATCATATTACTGTTTAAATTGTTATCTATCAAATTTAATCACTTCTCCCAATATATTAAAGACATCATTTACCATTAATGTAAATCTGGCTTCAGCCTGTACGTATTGCATAGCCAAAGGATCCTTCATGACGATCTGGCTTAGTGCCTGTATGTTTTGCATTAGTTCAGGGGCAATATCTTCTCCCATCATCTGTTTAGCCTGCAGCTCAATTTGCTTCGACCTAAAATCGTTAAGCATGTTCGTAAGCTCCTCATTCTGGGAGGCAGCCTCCTTAAGTTGAACATACTCTTTATATTCAGGAGATTCTCTTATTGCTCTTGCCAGATTATGTGCTTCATCATGTACGTTCATTGTTTCCTCCTCGCTTGCTAACTTTGTGAATACAGTATTGCTTAATATTAACTATTTCTTAATATTAACTATTTATAGTTTTTATTGTGACTATACTTCCAGGAAAATAGGCAGGATGACAGGATTTCGCTTAGTCTTTTCAAAAATAAAATCCTTAAGCTCATCTTTTACAGCATTCTTTAAACCCGTCCAGTCTTTAAGCCCTTCCCTACAGCATTTATCCAGCCTTTCAGCAACAGCCTTCTTTGCAGAGTTCATCAGCTCTTCATTTTCTCTCACGTAAACAAAACCTCTTGAAATAATATCGGGTCCCGAACAAATCATACCTGTGCTCTTATCTATGGCAGCTACTACAATGATTAAGCCTGATTCAGATAGGAGCTTTCTGTCCCTTAATACTATATTGCCCACATCGCCAACACCAAGACCGTCTACAAGAACAGCGGCAGCAGGTACTTCTTCTTTACACAGGGTTGCTTTGTTTTTATTTAGCATAAGAACTTGTCCATTCTTCATGATGTGTATATTCTGAGCAGGCATTCCAAGATGTTCCGCAATCATGGCATGCTGTCTCAGATGCCGGTATTCTCCATGGACAGGCATAAAAAATTTTGGTTTAATCAAGGAATGTACCAGTTTCAGTTCTTCCTCGCAAGCGTGCCCTGAAACATGTATGTCTGCAATATCAGAATAAATTACCTCTGCTCCTTTTTCAAAAAGCTTGTTAACAACATTTGATACTGTTTTTTCATTCCCAGGCACTGGACTTGAAGACAGGATTACCATGTCGCCTTTCTTAATCTGTACAGCTTTATGATCTGATGAAGCCATTCTTGCTAATGCTGACATTGGCTCCCCCTGACTGCCTGTAGTTATGATTACTAGCTCGTTGTCGGGAATATGCTTTGTCTTATTAATGTCCACAATAGTATTTTCAGGAATCTTTAGATATCCCAGTTCCATTGCAAGATTAACAACGTTTAGCATACTTCTGCCTGAAATAGCCACTTTTCTTCCGAACATGACTGCGGTGTCAACAATTTTCTGTACACGATGTACGTTCGATGAAAATGTTGCTATCAGAATTCTGGCTTCGGAACTTCGGAATATATTTTCCAAGGTGATTCCGACAGTTTTTTCAGATGCTGTATATCCTTTTCGTTCTGAATTAGTACTATCAGCCATCATAAGAATAACACCCTTGTTTCCCAGTTCTGCTAGACGGTGGAAGTCAATGGGCTCCCCATCCATAGGAGTATAGTCTACTTTAAAGTCTCCAGTATGGAACACCATTCCCGCTGGGGTGTCTATCGCCAAACAAATCGAATCTGCTATCGAGTGGGTCGTCCTGATAGCTTCAATTTTAAACGTACCTATCTGAACGGTTTGTCCTACCTTTATCCTGTTAAGCTTCCCTTTTATTCCATGCTCCTTCAACTTGTTTTCTACTAATCCAAGGGTTAACCTGGTTCCATAAATAGGTATATTTAATTCTCTTAACAGGTAGGGTATGGCGCCTATGTGATCCTCGTGACCATGAGTCAAAATCATACCTTTCACTTTTTCCCGATTTTTAATCAAATAGCTAAAGTCGGGAATCACAATGTCAATTCCGAACATTTCGTCTTCAGGAAACGTTAGCCCGCAGTCAATAATCATAATATCATTCTTATTTTCCAATAGAGTCATATTTTTTCCGATTTCATTTAAACCACCTATTGGAATGACCTTGACCGGACTTGCTCCTTTATTCACTTCTAAAATTTTCAAACTTATAATCCTTTCTTATTATTTTTTCCGTACATTTAATAGCCCGTTCAATTATTACATTGATCACGAACTTATGCAATTCTATTTTCCTAACTCTACCACTATTTAATAATTCTCGAACAAGCAGGAATCTCTACTGTTCATTTTTATTTTATGACGATATTAAATAATTTATTTGGGATTGGTATTACTTTAATAACCTCCTTACCCTCCAACAATGCTATCACCTTTTTATTTTTCATAACGACTTCTTCAAATTGCTCTTTATTCAGTCCATTTGGAACTTCTATCTTTTCTTTAACCTTACCGTTCAATTGAATAACTATCTCTATGGAATCTTTTATCAGAGCATTTTTGTCGTATGTCGGCCATTTTTCAAGGTAAATAGTATTATTATGACCAATATGCTCCCACATTTCTTCACAAATATGAGGCGTAAACGGAGCTAAAAGCAAAATTACGTCTTCTATTGCGGCTTTTAGCAGTCCTAGGTTAGGATTCTTTATTTCTTTATATTTATAGATTTCATTTACCAATTCCATAATTGAGCTGATAGCAGTATTAAAGTTAAAACGGCTACCAATATCCTCTGTAACTTTTTTTATCGATGCATTCAGTACATATGCAAGTTTCTTGTCCTCCGCACTTGCAGCCGTGTATTCCGTCGGTGCATCTTTAATCTTTTCGGACAATTCAAAAACCAGACGATGCACTCTATTTAAGAAGCGGTAGCTTCCCTCCACTCCAGCATCTGACCATTCTAATTCTTTTTCCGGCGGTGATGCGAAAAGTATAAATAATCGTGCTGTATCTGCTCCGTACTTCTTGATAATTTCTTCCGGACTGACCACATTGCCTTTGGACTTCGACATCTTAGCGCCATCCTTTAAAACCATACCTTGGGTAAGCAGGTTTGTAAAGGGCTCATCTACAGGGCAATACCCCAAATCGTACAGAAACTTTGTAAAAAACCTAGCATAAAGCAAGTGCAATATAGCATGTTCTACCCCACCTATATATTGATCCACTGGCATCCAGTATTCAGCATTCTTTTTGTCCCAGATCTCGTTGCTATTCTTTGCATCGGTATACCTGAGAAAATACCAGGAAGAATCCAGGAATGTATCCATTGTGTCAGTTTCCCTGGTTGCTTTCCTATTACACTTCGGGCAAGTTGTTTCCATAAATGTCTTACTTGAGGTAAGAGGAGATTCACCTTTTCCTGTAAATACAACATCTGTGGGGAGCAACACAGGAAGGTTTTCCAGTTTTTCAGGAACCCATCCGCATTCTTCACAATATATCATCGGGATCGGCGTTCCCCAGTATCTCTGTCTTGATATTAACCAGTCCCTAAGCCTGAAATTAACAGATTTCTTTCCAATTCCTTTTTCTTCTAGGTATTTAATGATTTTTTCCTGAGCAGTAATATTATCCATTCCATCAAACTGCCCAGAGTTTATCAAGGTTCCCTCTGCCTCAAATGCTGCCTTTAGATTGTTAATATCTATATCAGGATTTTGAGGGTTTATTACTGGAATAATATCTAAATCATACTTAACAGCAAAGTCAAAGTCTCTTTGATCATGAGCTGGAACTGCCATAATAGCTCCAGTTCCATAATCCATAAGAACATAATTTGCAATGTAAATCGGTACCTTTTTTCCATTTAGAGGATTAATAGCATATCGTCCGAGAAAGACCCCTTCCTTTTCCGCAGTTGCTTCAGTTCGATCTATATCGCTCATGTACTGAAGTTTGTCGAGAAATTCTTCAACGCTTTTCTCAAATTCATTGCCTGATACTAATTCCCTTACAAAAGGATGCTCCGGGGCAAGAACCATGTAGGTCACGCCAAACAAAGTATCTGGTCTTGTTGTAAAGATGGTTAATTCTTTATTAAACCCTTCTATAGTAAAATCAACTTCAGCGCCGATACTTTTACCTATCCAATTTTTCTGCATGACCTTAACCTTGTTTGACCACCCTGTCAGCCTATCAAGATCATTAAGAAGCCGGTCAGCATAATCAGTGATTTTCAAATACCACTGCTCTAGTTCCTTCTTCCCTACCGTTGTATGGCAGCGTTCACAGGCTCCATCTACTACCTGTTCGTTAGCCAGCACGGTTTGACAAGAAGGGCACCAGTTTACAGGGTTCTTCTTTTTATAAGCGAGTCCTTTTTCAAAAAATTTTATAAAAATCCATTGCATCCATTTATAATAATCCGGATGACATGTGGCAACTTCTCTGTCCCAATCATAAGAAAACCCCAATCCTTTTAACTGGTTTCTCATTTCGGCAATATTGTTCCAAGTCCAGATATTGGGATGAATATTGTTATTGATTGCGGCGTTTTCCGCAGGCAATCCAAATGAATCCCAGCCCATTGGGTGAAGTACGTTATATCCGTTCATTTTAAGGTATCTTGAAGCAACATCGCCAATAGAATAATTACGTACATGTCCCATGTGAAGCTTTCCTGACGGATACGGGAACATTTCCAGAAGATAATACTTCTTCTTACCTTCTTCCTCTGTTGATTTAAAAAGCTTATTGTCTTCCCAGTATTTTTGCCATTTTGATTCTATATCTGTAAAATCGTAACGTTCATTCATATGAATATCCTCCGTATTCTAGTGCAAATTTATAAGTTCAAGGGTTTTTCATCTTCAATCGAAATTACTGCGCAATCACCCCATAACTTTTCAATATTGTATCTTTCTCTTTGCTCAATCGAAAATATATTTATAATGACATCACCATAATCAAGGAGAATCCAGCCCGAAGATTTCTTTCCTTCAATGCTTTTTGCAAAAACTCCCTCTTTTGCAAGCTGTTCTATTATTTCATCTGATAAAGTTCCAATTTGACGTTCAGAGTTACCGGAAGCAATAACAAAATAATCTGCAAAGGAGGATTTTTTGGAAATATCAATTATAACAACATCCAATGCTTTTTTCTTCAGCAATAAAGTTGCTGCTTTCATAGCGAGCTCTTTGTTGTTCATACCTTTCCTCCTCGTATTATAAAGTAGTAGTGTTTATAGTCCCTCTCCAAGGACTTAATGCTATAATTTTCACAGACGCTGTGGATTAGTCCTATCCTCCTAACGCTAGACGTTTTCAGAAAGGCAATAACC
>DUPP01000128.1 GCA_012838265.1 Clostridiales bacterium | reverse complement strand
TTGTTCAGTCTTCTAATATAATTATAGATTGGATAATTAATGAGCGGTCGTGGCGGAATAGGCAGACGCGCACGGTTGAGGGCCGTGTCCGCGAGGGTAAGGGTTCAAGTCCCTTCGACCGCACCAAGTGATTAAACCGTTGAAAATTAAAAATTCAACGGTTTAATCATTTTTGTTGTGTTATAAGTTTGAAGTGGGTTAGACTCAAAATAGTATCGTTACGAAAAGGTGTTTTAAACAGAGTTTTTTAATTACAAGTATTAAGTCTCTTGTGGCTGTTGCGTAAGAAAAAAATAATTTGTTAAGCCTTCGGCGAAATAGTCTCCTATAATGTTTGAAAGAGATATTATTCTGTCGAATATATCTATGTTGATTGAATGCTCTTGTATTAAAAAAGTAGTTGCTTCGTTAATTTGCGAGATTGTAAATGAATTCAACAGCGACACCCAATAGCTTTGTGACCAATATGGATTAAGGATTGCCAAAAAGGCTGCCGTATCATTTACATTTTGATATACTTGTTGCGTAAGACTGTTGATTTGCTCAACATCATTGTTGTATTGTGCCCTAAATAATGATTGGAGAGTGGATATATATTGAGTTAATAAATAAATTAGCTGTTCTGTGTCTTGTTCTCCAAAAAATAATTTTAAAATACTTCCATATTCTAAAGGTATCCTGAATAACCGACGACTTGTTTCATCTAAATTTCCAAATCCGCTAAATAGACTTACTTTATATGATCTAAGCCACAAAGCCAAATCTCGAAATAGCATTCTTGCTCTGAATATAAAATTCATTTGTGCAGTAATAGGTTCCAGTGTTTGACTTTTATAAATCATTGATTTCGCATCTCCTTTTACATTTAATGTATGCATATAAATTTAATATTGATACCAAATAACAATCTATACTTATATTAAATCGGTTGAATTTACAAATCATAAGATTCGCTTTGAGTTTTACTTAATATTGTGCGATATTATGTGTTAAAATAGATTCAAACATATTTGTTCATTACTGCATTGCCTCATGCTTAGCTTTTGAAATAAACATACCAATACCCTCATTGCAGGTCTAACATTGTTACTGCTGCAACGGTTTGTTCAAGGTGTGTCAGAAATATCATAAGTAAGTAGTATTATTTAGATTAAGAGGAGGAAAGAATGAAATCTTATAGAAAGGTATTAGCATTTAATACAAAAACAAGAAGAGCATTTATAAATATTACTCCGCAAATACAAGAATGCTTACGTGAAAGTGGCATTAAAGAAGGTTTGCTCCTTTGCAATCCTATGCATATAACAGCTAGTGTTTTCATTAATGATGACGAACCCGGGCTGCATAGGGATTTTGAGGCGTTATTAGAAAAGCTTGCTCCTGAAAAGCCATATGATCAATACTATCATAATGGATATGAAGACAATGCTGATGCCCATCTAAAAAGAACTATTATGGGAAGGGAAGTTGTTGTCGCTATAACTGAAGGAAAGCTAGATTTGGGTACATGGGAGCAGATATTTTATGGCGAATTTGATGGAAAAAGAGATAAGAGAGTATTAGTAAAAATCATAGGCGAATAATAAAAGTCACATGACATAACACTATTTTATCTTATTGGATATTCTATTAAGAAAAACAGGTGGAAGTATAAACCACACTATGATCTTATAATGCAAATTTTTTACTGGAGGTGTACATCTTGCCCTTAATACATAAAAAAGAAAAATACAAGAATACAGCATTGGATGAAGATTTGCTAAAAATATTTGAAGAATATACGCCGCCTGATGTAAAGGGAGAAAGTAAAAGCAAAGTGCGAAGTCTAGTATTGGCAATTTTTCTTGGCTTCGTTGGAGCACACAATTTTTATTTGGGTTATACAAATAAAGCAATGATTCAATTAATTTTAAGTGTTATAGGCGGATTCATGACAAACGGTATTACTACTATTATAATAGAAATTTGGGTAATCGTAGAAATAATCTTTATTGCAAAAGGCAGGATAAATACTGACGCAGACCTAAGACCGATTCTGTAAATGTTTAGCTTAACCGAAATTGGATATATAATAACAATAGGCAAAAATAAAGCATGGAGTGTAATCGGTTATGAGAACTATAAATCAAGAGCATATAATAAAATTGATTGAGCTAATTAATAAAGGACCTTTTTTCAAACTATTATCAATGCAAGTTCGTGAGTTGAGTCTAGGGTATTGCAAGCTTGAAGTCGATTTGGATACAAAGCACCTCAATCCTTTTGGAGGGCTCCATGGAGGGGTGTATGCATCCCTTATAGACACGGCAACTTATTGGGCAATTTATTGCGATTTGGATGAAGATGTGGGATTAGTGACAATAGATTTGAAAGTGGACAATCTATCACCTATCAAAGATGGAACCCTGATTGTTGAAGGAAAAGCAATTAAGGTTGGACGAACTATTTGCCTATCTGAAGCAACTGTTAGGACCGTTGAGGGTAAACTTTTGTCACATGGCACATCAAAAACGATGAAGACAGTAGGACTACAATCAATAAATCAAGCTGTGCAGAATATGGGGTATGATTCCTTACCTCCTAAGTTTATAGAGACAAAGGAGTAGGGGAAATTAGTTGCAAAATTAGAAATTGATAGCAAATTATAAATAGACGGCGTTCAACTGCTGGAATAAGACAGAAAGGATTATTATGGCAAAGGTTTTAATAGCTATGAGTGGTGGTGTTGACAGCTCTGTAGCCGCTGTTTTATTAAAGGAGCAAGGTTATGAAGTCTCGGGAGCCACATTTAAATTATTTGAAAATGAAGATATAGGTATTGAAAAAACAAAGACATGCTGCTCTTTAGAAGACGTTCTTGATGCGAAAAGTGTAGCGGATAAATTGGGATTTCGCCATGATGTTTTTAATTTCAGTCTCCAGTTCGAAAGGGATGTAATAGTGCCCTTTGCAAAAGCGTATCAAAGCGGAAAAACCCCAAATCCATGTATCGATTGCAATAAATATATAAAATTTGAAAAATTTTTGGAACGAGCTATGATGTTAGGCTATGATTATATTGCTACGGGTCATTATGCCAGGATAGAGAAAGATCCTGAGACGGGCAGATACCTTCTGAAAAAGGGATTAGACCAAACGAAGGATCAAAGTTATGTCCTATACAATATGACTCAGGATGAGCTGTCAAAAACCCTCTTCCCGCTAGGAGGTCTGAATAAAGCTGAAATCAGATCAATTGCTGAAAAAAGGGGGTTTGTAAATGCTAATAAACCAGACAGTCAGGATATTTGTTTTGTCAAGGATGGAGATTATGCTGGATTCTTGAAAAAGACCCTAGGTGTAAAAGCTGAGAAAGGGAATTTTGTAGATTTAAATGGAAATGTCCTCGGACAACATCAGGGAATTATTAATTATACAATAGGGCAGCGTAAGGGCTTAGGGCAAACATTCGGAAAACCAATGTATGTCGTTGATATAGACAGCGAAAAAAATCAAGTTACCCTTGGCTCGAATGAAGACTTGTTCGTTGACAGCCTTACTGCCGGGGGAATCAACCTGATTTCTATTGCTGAACTTGATGCTCCTATGGGTGTAACAGTAAAAACAAGGTATACTCAAGCAGAGGTTCCTGCTACGATATATCCTGAAGACCGTGACAGGATCTTTGTACGATTTAAGGAAAAACAGCGTGCCGTCACTCCCGGGCAAGCTGCAGTGTTCTATCAGGGTGATGTCGTAGTTGGAGGGGGAATTATACTGAAATAATAAATTTTATATAAATTCAATGCTGATAAGTAACTTATTAATAACACTGGTTATGTGTGTATTAATGGTTTTGTGTAATTGTAAAAAAACGGCTCTATGTCAAATGTTGTGGTGTAGAGTTCTCAAGTAAAATAAAATAAATAAATTTATTTTAATCCAACGGTGACCCCATCGTTGGATTGTTTTTTGAATATTTTAGTTTTCAGTGCATAC
>DUPP01000127.1 GCA_012838265.1 Clostridiales bacterium | reverse complement strand
TGGGGCAGCTTTCTTCCAGCAGCTCCACGAATCACCATGGTTTGTTCGCCAGAGAGCAGGCGTGATAGCTCTTTTGCTTTTTTGTCACAATATACGATGTGATCCATCTGTTTTTCCCCCTATATTTATTTCAATTCTTGTAAATCAGCCGCAATGTTTCTTCCATAGCGTCAAAAGCGGGAACCTGTATATCTGAAAAAAATGGCAATCATTCTCCTGCAGTGCTCCATATATTGCAATAGCACACATAACAAAAACGCAAAGAAAATTCATATACGCCTGTTTTCAAAACTATCGACTCTTACAAATATATAAAGTAACTTTTCGTTAAATATATACAATAAATGGTAATTTGTCAAATAGTCTTTCAATTAAAAATATAAATAAAGCTAATATTAATATCCATGGTCTACATGTCTCCATTGACCACCATTATTTCGTACTAAAATCCAATTCCAACCTGTATATGTACTATTAGGGTTTAATGCACCGTCTCCCCCTGATGAATCCACATCAAAAGAAGACAATAAAACTATGACTTCTTCTGCATTATTCCTATCAGCCCAATCCTGATAATTAGGGGAAATCTCATCACCAGCATAATAAATTTCTTTTAGTGTACAGCCTTTCCATTTTTTATCAAACTCCTTTATGATTGTTTCAATAGCAGAATTAATATCATCAGAAGTATAGATCTCTGATTCTACATCAACAACATTGACATTCTTAACATTTCCACCGCACGCACATAAGCTAAGAGTCATTACTGTGCATACCAGAAAAATGATTACTTTTTCATATTGATTACCTCCACAATAAGAATTAGTTTAATATTAGCATGAAAAAGCACCTCGTGCGTGAGGTGCTCAAAATATTTATTATTCATTAATAATATTACTACTGCTTCTTAACCCTGGTGTATTCAATAAATTCTCTTACAATTTTCCACCACAATAGGGACAGTAATTAAATTCTGCAAGCACATCGGTTTTGCAATTTGAGCAATACTTGAAGGGCAAATAATAATTAACCTGTTTCAGATTATCCTTCTTGATTTCGATGTTAGGATTTTTCTCAAATTCCTTACCAACGAAAGGGTCCAACTCATAAAGGCAGCCACAGCATGAAGTTTTTACAATATACTTAACATTCCACCTGCAAGTCGGTATGAAAAATATGTGGAAATATCTGTATGACTTATGAATTTCATATCTGGCTAATCTTCCACATGAGGGACATACAATATTGTTATAGGTTCCTATATATTTATCTTCGTCCTGTATGCCAAAAACCCCTATAAAGAACATATGATTCACTCTTTTCCTCTGTTAATACTGTATTCTATTATATTATATATCAAAATAATAATATCAATTAGAAAATGAAAGAAGCTGCTCGGAATGATGTCTTTGGTTGATAATACAAATATTTTATGTCCATGGCTTTATTTTATATGACTCAGATGTAATATGATGACCAGTTGCCATTATACTATCTATTTAAGTCACAAAAATATCAACATCCTATCACTATGTCTGCGATACTCAGTTCATCCGATAAAACATTGCAGGGATATTTATTAAATAATCAACCTTTTCAACATAATCGCAAATATTTATCTTCAAATCATTTATTTCATATTCCTTATATTTATCTTTTTGAAGATCGATAAGGGGAACATTGTATTTCTTCGACAAATTCTCATATCCGCATACTTTAAAGGCTTCTGAAGTCAATAATCAAGTATATTTCGGCTATGGTAGCCTATTATACAACAATTTTGTCAACCTAGCTAATAATAATCAATTTCATCCAATCTGCTCTGTCAACCTCATCATCTGCATTATATCATATTCTCCAAGGTGCTCCTGTTTATCTAAGCGAAGAACTTTTCTCTAAAGGATTTCTTGCATTAAGCACTTAGTGTAAAATTTGGACGGGAAAAATAAAGAAAACAAAATAGCAAGAGTGACCTCATTAAGCCTCTTAGCTTGAAACAAAATTATATTTTTATTATAATAATTTTGTCAATTTTATATTCTGGAGGGTCTAAAATGGCTTGTAACAATACTATCAAATGCACTTGTACATATATCTCATGTTCTCATCATGGTAAATGCTGCGAATGCGTTTTATATCACCGCAAAAGTGGAGAAGTACCGGGATGCTTCTTTTCCATATCAGGTGAAAAGACTTATGATACATCAATTGAGAATCTCTACAAAGATTATAAAAAGAATAGTTAAATAGCATTTTTATTTTTGCAATAAAATGTAAAATATATGTCTTCTTATTATCATCCAAGGCCGTTTTATGGAGTTGATTTCAACCTGCAAAACTTCAAATAGAATAGTTGTATGTTACGCTTAGACAACTAAAAAGCCTGTAAAAATCTTATATTCTCCCCTTTGCGTAGTCCTGAATTTTTGTTATTTCAGGTGTCGACTCAAAGGGGAACATATCAATTCACATTTTACAGGCTTTTTCCCTAATTAAGTATAAGGGAGTTTTAGGCACAAACAGATCTCATTCGCTCTCCCTACCACCAATAATTGTAAGCGAGTTGTCGTTTGTGAAATACTGTAATACAATCTTCTCACCTTTAGTATTCTTGCCTTCAAAAAGAAGATATTCCTCTGCCTGCATTTCATAGTTTTCTTCCGTAAAAACCTTTTTTATATCTTCCAAATAATCCTTAAAATTCTTTCGGTCTACTTCTTCCAAAATAATCATTGCGCTATTACTGTCATGAGCAGCGCTGATGATTCGGCCTTGCTTAAATTCGGGTATGTAATCAATGTCCGGCCATTCTGCACCGCCAAGGGAAAGTGTTTCCCCTTCTTTACCCTTAACCGTGATTTTTTCTCCATCAATATCTACTTCCGCATTTTCGTCACCTAAGATTTTTTCAACTGCTTCTTCCGCAAGCTTTTCACCCACTTTTTGTTCGATCTTTTCTTTAGTGCAACAGCCTACCAGTAAAGAGCAGGCAAGTAAAATCACAAGAAACGCAACTGATAATCTTTTCATCTTTTTCTCCCTTCGCAGATATTGCTAAACAATATTTCAAAGTAACATACTTTCTAGTACCGTAACCTTTTGCCCTGCTGTTAAGAGCATTGATTAAACCCATTATTAATGCCTCTTTTTGCTCTGGTCATCTCAACCGGCATTTGGAATCATTGGTTTCAGCAAAAACCATACCGCCGTTATCGCTGATCACCGCCAAATAGATTGCCGATGCCAGCGTTGCCAAGCAGACTGCCTTCTCCCTTACTACCGCCTTTCTTACTGGCAGAAATGATGCGGTCAGCCATGCGAGAAAATGGTAATGATTGCAGCCAGACCGTTCCCGGTCCTGTCAGGGTGGCTAGAACCAGGCCTTCACCACCGAAAAGCGCAGTCTTGATATCACCAGAGAACTGAATATCGTAATTCACCGCCTTGGTTAAGGCAACCAAACAGCCGGTATCCAATTTTAATGTCTCCCCGGATGCCAGCTCCTTCTTAATGATGACTCCACCAGCGTGCATAAAGGCAAGCCCGTCTCCCTCCAGCTTCTGCATAATGAACCCCTCACCTCCGAATAAGCCCACACCGACCTTCTTCTGAAACGCTATATCAATGGATACACCCTTCGCCGCACACAAGAAGGAATCCTTTTGGCAAATAAGCATCCCGCCCACATCGGTCAAATCGATAGGGATTACACAACCGGGATAGGGAGCAGCAAAAGATACGCATTTCTTTTCATGTCCGTGGTTTGTGAAGGTGGTCATGAAAAGGCTTTCACCTGTGATGGCGCGCTTGCCGGCAGAAACCAGCTTCCCCATTATCCCCTTGCCCGCATCACGGCCTGAGCTGTCCCCGAAAACCGTATCCATCTGAATGGCGCTGTCCATATACATCATGGCGCCCGCCTCGGCTACAACCGTCTCTCCAGGATCGAGCATGATTTCCACAAATTGTAGATCCTCACCGTATACCTTAAATTCCACCTCGTCTGCCCGTTTCATCCGCATCACCTGTTCGCTGCCCAGCTGCACCGGGCTGCCGCAAGAAGGGCAAAATTTTGCTCCATCCTGTATTTGATTTCCGCAATTTTTACAAAATGCCATGTATATCTCCTCCCTTTTGAAACATATATTTCCTCCTAAATAAGTCGTTTTTTAATTTTACTTTGTCATATTTTCATTTATGAACAATTATTTATGTTTATTATGGATCCAAACTGCCAGTATTTTTCATAACAGCCATCCATATGCTATTAACGATTGGTGGGAGAATAGACCGAATATGCTTATAATTAATACAAAAATATTAGTGCTAAAAAAAGCCGGGTTTTCGTGCAAACCAAAACCTGGTTTTTTTCTAATTAATTCTTATTTAATCTAGTTAAAACTTGTAGGGCGTATTATACGCCTCACCATCCATACTGCCCTTTAAGTTCTACAAATCTGACCATTCCAATCGACTCTATGTTTATATCGTTATCATCTGTTTTCGTAATAAGCTTAAGTTCCTGCAAATATTGCGGACCAACCGGAATAACCATCCTGCCACCAGCTGCCAATTGGTTGACCAATTCATCTGGTAAAACGCGTGCTGCTGCAGTTACCATAATCCTGTCATAGGGAGCATGTTCTTGCCATCCCTTGCTGCCGTCCCCAACCTTATAACAGATATTAGAAAAATTTAATGCCTCCAACCTCTTTTTGGCCTTTCCCATTAATTCTTCAATTCTTTCCACAGTAAAGACTTTCCCAGACATTTTTGCAAGAATAGCTGTCTGAAAGCCTGAACCAGTTCCAATCTCCAGCACCTTACTATCCTTTTCCGGGGAAAGAAGCCGTTTCATTTCCAGCACAAGACTGGGTTGTGAGATTGTTTGCCCAAATCCTATGGGCAAAGGCTTGTCCAGATCTGCATATTTTTTCATGTCATTATCAATAAAAAATGAACGATCCAATGTATGAAAATATGATTCAAGCTCCTGCTGACCCATTCTTTTTCACCTCATTTCTTTGTAAGACCTACTTCGTCATCACTATCTGTTTTATCAATTACATCTTTAATATGGCCACAATCAGTGAAATAATCAAGCCAATAGCAGATACAATAAAGAAATTTAGCGAAAAATTATCGCTTGCATCTCCAGCTGATAAATTCCCATAAAAACATTAAAAGTTAAAATGCATTTATTACACTTGACCATTACAATTGAAAAAGTCAACACTTCCTAAGACAGATTTATTGTGTAACTATTTCTTGTTTCAAATCCTCACCACATGAACAGAACTTCTGTACTCCTTTATAAAGTGTCAGACGTTCGGTCCGCAGAATATGTTTGTTTACAATATAATCATAATCTAACTTCTTATTTAACACTCTATAAAATTACAATGTCTAGGGTGCCTTAATTCATTTTGCTTTAACCTCAAATATTGAACCCTCTCTGCGATATCCAAGCTTTTCGTAATATGGGTCTACATCACTCATTACTTAGACGGGCTGATCCTGAAAATTTTGGCATACCCGTTCTAATAGGCTTTTTCCGA
>DUPP01000126.1 GCA_012838265.1 Clostridiales bacterium | reverse complement strand
TTATCTGCTTTTGGATATATCCCAGCTTTAGCGAGTTCTATTATATGGTCAACTCCTTTATTGGAAAGGGGCAAATCTGTACTGCCATAGAATTTTCTTGATAAGTTAGCTTCTGTTGTTCCGTGTCGTATTAAATAAATTTTTGACTTCATTTTTACCCCAGCCTCATTTCAAATGGTTTTTCTTTCTTCGCTCCCAAATAACTATACTGGAGCTGCACCTGGCACGGTTGATATTAGTCTAGCACTTTACATGCTTTGCCGCAAGTCATTTTGAATTGTTTAACATTTGGATTCCAATTTGTTTCATCTTTGGCAATTTTAAGTTTGATGACTTTTCCAGCTATAAACGGTTTTTTTAAGAAAATAATAAGAAAATAATAAGAAAAAGCGAAGTAATAAATCATTCTACTTTAAAAATACAGGAGATTAAATAAAAACATGCAGAAATTTAAAAAAAACATAGGAATATTTATTATCGGAGCAATTGGTTATGGTTTTATAGAAACCCTATTTCGTGGTTATACACATTGGACGATGTTGATCACGGGTGGAATTGTATTTGTTATACTTTACCATGTTTTTACTAAAAATGAAAAAGCTCCTCTTTGGCATAAGTGCCTTATAGGAGCTCTCATTATAACAATGATAGAATTAGCCGTTGGCTGTATCATAAACCTTTGGCTGGGTTGGAACGTCTGGGATTACTCAGCGTATAACTTTAATTTCCTGGGTCAAATATGTTTGCTCTTCACAGTATTATGGTTCCTTCTTTGCATACCTGTGTCATATTTCACCTCTTACCTCCATAGTAAGCGATTTTATGCAGATTGAGTTTAGCGTTCTGCTATTGGAACATAATCCATTCTTGGCGATACACTTTTGTAAGCAGGTCTAATAATTTTCCCTGAATTTATCAGCTCTTCAATCCTATGTGCACTCCAACCTGAAATCCTTGCAATAGCGAAAATTGGAGTATATAACTCTAAAGGAAGATCAAGCATGCTGTAAACAAATCCGCTGTAAAAATCTATATTGGCACTTACTCCCTTATAAATTTTACGTTCTTTTGCAATGATCTCGGATGCGAGAGTTTCAACTAGATGATATAACTTAAACTCATCCATTCTTCCTTTTTCTTCTGCCAGGTTCCTTACAAAGCTTCTAAAAATGTTAGCTCTGGGATCAGACAGTGAATATACTGCATGCCCCATTCCGTATATAAGTCCCGCTTTATCAAATGCCTCTTTATTCAGGAGTGCTTTTAAGTATGCGGTGATTTGGTCCTCATCTGTCCAGTCAGTTATATTTTTCTTCAAATCATCAAACATCTGAACTACTTTAATATTTGCTCCACCATGCTTTGGACCTTTCAAGGAAGCTAGAGCTGCTGCGATTGCTGAATAAGTATCAGTACCCGAAGAGGATACAACTCGTGCAGTAAAGGTTGAATTGTTGCCCCCGCCATGCTCAGCATGGAGAACCAGTGCAAGATCAAGAAGCCTTGCTTCAAGCACAGAGTATTTTGAATCTTTCCTCAAAAGGTGTAAAATATTTTCTGCAGTGGATAGCTCTGGTTTTGGCGTATGAATAAAAAGGCTATCTCCTTCAAAATAGTGTCGGTAGGACTGGTATCCATAGACAGAAAGCAAAGGAAACACTGAGATTAGAAATAATAATTGCCTGAGTACATTTGGAATACTTATATCATTTCCTTTAGTATCATACGCATGCAATGTCAGTACACTTCGAGCCAGTGTATTCATCATATCTGAAGTTGGGGCCTTCATGATAATATCCCTTGCAAAGCTGGCAGGCAGAGTTCGGTATCGAGCCAGAAGGCTGGAAAAATCTTCGAGCTGTTCTTTAGTCGGCAGCTTTCCAAAAATCAATAGGTAAGTAGCCTCTTCAAACCCATACCTTTTTTCCTTTACGAAACCATCAACAAATTTTTCTATATCGATACCTCTGTAATACAGCTTACCCTCGCAAGGTGTCTTCACTCCGTCTATCATATTAAAAGATTGTATTTCGGAAATTTCCGTTAAACCAGTCAATACTCCATTACCATTGACATCTCGAAGTCCCCTGTTCACTTTATATTTCGTATACATCTCCGAATCAATGGAACTGTTTTCCAGGCATAATTCTGACAGCTTTAAAATCTCCGGTGTAATCTCTGAATATCTGCTGTCCAGCGTGTTAAACCTAGTTTCTAACATAACAATCCCCCTTTCAATGCCAGTATAATTCTGAACAATTTCTAAAAGATAATAGTTTTAGTATATCATAGTTAATGGTGCCTAAACAAGCATTATTTTAAATATTCGTTATTATTTTAGCAATCTTTTTTGCAATCTTTTTTAATATATTTTAAAATCATAATCTTGTTACAGTGTTTTAAGTTTAAAGTCAAACTTGTAGTTCTATCAGTCTGCTTCTATCCAATATAACGATTCCCTTACGGGAAACGCTGAGTATGCCCTCGTTTGAAAAATATTTCAGCATTCTGGATATTACCTCCCTAGCGGTTCCCATATGACCTGCGATCTGTTCGTGAGTTAGTGTTATCGTGTCACCGCCCTCCAGACTCGCTTGTTCCAAAAGGAACATAGCTAGACGTTTATCCATTTTCATGAAAAGAATCTGCTCCATTACCCACATTGCTTCAGAAAAACGCATTGATATAAGCTCTGTCATGAAATTGCCTGCTGCCTGATTGTTTCTTGCAATATCTTCATATGTTGACGGATTAATAATTAATAACTCTGTTGATTCTTCCGCATCCACATAAATATCAAATGATATATTTTTCAAAATGCAAGATGCTGACAATAAACAAATATCCCGTTCAAGAAGGCGGAAAAGAGTAACTTCCTTACCTTCATCGGACAATAGATATGCTCGGAGTCTTCCTTTTTTAACCACTATTACTCCAGTGCAGTATTCGTTTCTTCCATGCACATTCTGGCCTTCCTTATAATTATTCAGCAATGTATTATCCACAATCCGAGATTGCTCTTGCTCATTCAGCTTATTCCAAAATGGAAGCATCTCTGCTAATAGCTTGCAATTTGATTTTTCCATGAATCATTCTCCTTATTCATTACATTGGACCTATTATAACAAATTCTTCATTTATTAAACAATGTTGTATCAATCTAACAAGCAATGTTTGTTTTTATCAGGTCAGTATACAAGGACAGTATTAATCTGCAAAACAGTTGGCATATGTGACTTTGTCACTGAAAACTTTGCTTATTTCAATCTATAATCGGGTATAAAACAACACACCAGACAAAAGATCGGATGAAAAATAAATTAAATGCTACTTAAATTTATGAATAAAGATAGGAGAATAATAATATGAAAACAAAGGTTTTGATAATTGGCGGAGTGGCTGGCGGCGCAAGCGCAGCAACCAGACTAAGAAGATTGGATGAAACTTTAGAGATAGTAATTTTAGAGCGAGGCGGATATATTTCTTATGCAAACTGTGGCCTGCCTTACTATGTAGGTGATGTACTCGAACGTGATGCTTTAATGCTTCAGACACCTGAAACTATGAAAGCAAAGTATGACATCGACGTTCGTGTCAACAACGAAGCATTAAAGATTGACCGTAATGCCAAAACTGTTCTGGTAAAAAACTTAATTACCGGAGAGGAATATCAAGAGTCCTATGATGTACTTTTACTGGCTACAGGTTCTTCCCCTCTAAGGCCTCCGATTCCTGGAATAGATAGTTCTGGAATCTTTACAGTTTGGACTATACCTGATACTGACAGGATTAAAAAATATATAAAAGATAATAAATCAAAAAGAGCCGCAATAATAGGCGGGGGATTTATTGGGTTGGAGATGGCTGAAAATCTCCATGCAATCGGATGCGATGTTACAGTTATAGAAATGCTGGATCAAGTTATGGCACCTGTTGATTTTGAAATGGCTCAGCTGATTCATGAAAACATGAGGATGAACAATATAAAACTGGAACTTAATAATGGTGTGCAGAAATTTGATCATAAGGACGGCGTGACGACCATATTACTGCAAAACGGAGCCACAGTAGAAGCCGATATTGTGATTCTAGCTATTGGAGTGCGTCCCAACAGTTCACTGGCGAAGGAATGTGGTCTTGAGCTGAATGAAAGAGGAGGTATCATAGTAGATGATTATATGAAAACCTCTGATCCTAATATATATGCTGTGGGTGACGTTATCGAGGTTGAGGGTTTTGTCTTAAAGAACAGAACCATGATACCACTTGCAGGTCCTGCAAACAAGCAAGCGAGAATATGTGCCAATAACATTGCAATAGAGCTCGGCAGCTTTTCAGGAGATCTGCAAAAATATAACGGCACACAAGGTACATCAGTTGCGCAGGTCTTTGATCTGACTGTCGCAACTACCGGTGTCAACGAGAAAACTCTGAAGTCTATGGGTATGGAGTTGAACAAGGATTACTTTGTTGCTTTAATCAATCACCATTCCCATGCCGGATATTATCCTGGTGCAACTGCCCTTACACTAAAACTATTATTTGATAAAGAGGGAAAAATCCTGGGATCCCAAATTATAGGCCAAGAGGGTGTAGATAAGAGGATTGACGTCATTGCCACAACACAGAGGATTGGTGGTACGGTTCACGATTTGGCAGAATTGGAATTGGCATATGCACCACCTTACTCATCTGCAAAGGATCCTGTCAACGTACTTGGTTTTGTTGCTGATAATATACTGAAGGGGCTTGCATCCTACGCTGCCTGGGATGACTTAGAAATATCGGAACAAACGGATAATAAGGATGTTACTATTCTTGATGTAAATGAAGACGTTGAGAGAATGGTATTCTGCATACCCAATTCGCATAGCATTCCTCTCGGGCAGCTCAGACAGCACTTAAATGAACTCGACAAAGCGAAGTTGATAATATCATGCTGCTCAAGTGGATTGAGATCATACAATGCGGCACGTATATTACAAAACAGTGGTTTTAAAAATGTTAAGTCATACCCTTGCGGAACAAGTTTTTACAAATCTGTCTTTCACGATAAGCTCTCTGAAAATGATAAAACCCCTCAGTCTATGAACAGCAGTTCAGATCCCTCTATAGATAATGAGGTAAATAGTTCTTTGGAAGATGAGGATTACACAGCAAATCATAAGCCAAATGTGCAGAATACAGAGCCAATTAAAATAACCGTCAAACAGACTCTGGACTGCAGCGGTCTTCAATGCCCTGGCCCTATAATGAGAGTATTTCAAACCATAAACGATATGGCAGACGGAGATATTCTCCAAGTATCTGCCACAGATATGGGTTTTGCAAGAGATATTGAAACCTGGTGCAAAAGAACAGGAAATACGCTTCTAAAAGCCGAAAGAAAAGGAAAAGAAACTGTTGTATTCATTCAAAAGGGATTAGGAGATACTGAATTAGAATCTGATACTGCGGCGCAGTCGGTCTGCAGCACTGGTTTCGCACTGCCGCAAGGCAAAAGTATTATAGTATTCAGCGGTGATTTGGATAAGGTTTTAGCCTCGTTTATTATTGCCAACGGTGCAGCTGCTATGGGAAGACCTGTCACCATGTTCTTCACCTTTTGGGGTTTAAATGCTCTTAGAAAAAACGAAAAGCAAAAAGTAAAAAAACCGTTGATAGATTCCATGTTTGGGACCATGATGCCCCGCGGAGCTTCCCGTCTGGGTCTTTCCAAAATGAATATGGGCGGCATAGGAACTGCAATGATGAAAAAGGTCATGAGAGATAAAAATGTCGACACACTAGAAGATTTAATGAAAAAAGCCATGGAAAACGGTATTCGAATCGTAGCCTGTACAATGTCAATGGATGTCATGGGGCTAAAACCGGAAGAGCTCATTGACGGAATAGAATATGCAGGGGTAGCAGACTATCTTGGTGATGCCGAAGAATCAAATGTAAATTTGTTTATATAATGTTTTATATAACGCTCCTCAGAGCAAATACCAAGAGCGCCGTTTAAAAAAGGAATGAAGGCGAGTAATAATACTGCAGACGGTAGACCTAGAGCAAATACCAAGAGCACCTTTCGAAAAGGTGCTCTCAGACTGTAGACAAAGTCGCAGAAGAAAACGGATTTTTTCTGCGGCTTTTCTTATTCAAATAACCTTAAAAATGTTGAAATTTAAACAT
>DUPP01000125.1 GCA_012838265.1 Clostridiales bacterium | reverse complement strand
GGAGCTCCCATAACGTTGATTACAAAAATGTCTTTATTTGTTAAATCTATATTCGTATGAGAAGCGATATGATCATTCTCATCATGAATGTTCGCCATCATATTTACCTTGAGTACATCATGCATAATTTCCCTCCATTGAACCAAAGTTCTGCGAACAGTGTTTTCTAAAAAAAACGTAAACCTCTGTACCGGTTTTCGTGAAAATACTTATTACTTAATTTTATTTTATGATTTCAATAGACTCAATGTAGAACTCCTTGCCTATCTCCGTCGGCTCACCGTCAGCTCCACATTTCGGACAATTAAAGGACAGGAATTCTCGTTCGAATAACTCACCGCATCCGGTGCATTTCATCTTTGGTTTTACACGCTGGATTTCTACAGTAGCACCTTCACATAAAGTTCCTTCTGAAATTACATCAAAGTACATTTGAATAGAATCGCCAACAAAGCCAGAGTAATCACCGACTACTAGCTTTATTGACTTGACTCGAGAAGCACCCAACTTAGTTGCGTGCTTCTCGGCTAACTTAATTATTTGCTGTGTAATTGGAAACTCATGCATTACTCGGTTTTTTCACCATTCTCTTTCTTCTCTTTCGGTTCTTCTGCTTTAGGTTTTGCCTTTGGCTTTGGTGGAGTCCCCACAAAAGAGTCTACTATTTTTTCGCTGCTTGGTGTCGTATACATATTTTCATTTTTTAAGCATTTCGTCGGACAAACTTCGACACAACAGTTACACTGTATACATTTCATTCTTTCGATTGTCCATGTTCCCCCTGCTCTATCAACAGTCAAAGCGTTTGTGGGGCATTTCTTCTGACAGATTCCGCAGAATATGCACTTATCAACCCCAATAGCAATATGGCCACGTGTTCTTTCCTGCCACTCTCTCGGAATAACTGGATACATGAGAGTTGCCGGTTTTTTGAACAGGCTTCTCATAGTCATTTTACCTAATTTTAATGTTCCCATAAACTCTCACCTCCTACCTTTCGCAACAGCTAATACAAGGATCTATCGTTAGGAACAGCATAGGAACATCAGCCAAGTCACAGCCTTGCAAAGTTTTTACCATTGCAGGAACATTCATGTTAGTAGGTGTTCTGACTCTCATTCTTTCAAGGAACTTGGAATCAGCACCCTTGGCATAATAGAAACATTCACCTCTAGGCTGCTCTAATCTTGTAATGAATTCTCCCTTTGGAGCCTTGCCTTTTACGGGTACTTCAATGTCTCCTTCAGGGATTGTTTTTACTGCTTTTTCAATTAAATCAATTGACTGATATATTTCGCGAATTCTTACAACGCATCTTGCATAACAATCACCTGCAGTTTCAACGCAAGGCTCAAATCCCAGTTTATTATATATCCCATGTCCTGTAAGCCTCATGTCTTGATAGACTCCGGACGCTCTTGCCATCGGCCCAGCTGCACAAAGCTCAATCGCATCTTCCTTAGATAAGACTCCAATGCCTACAAGTCTGCTTTTCACGGAAAAATCGTTCATGAATGTATCGGTCAGTTCTTTAAGCTCTTTTTCCATTTCCCTTAGAACGCTAACGATTTCATCCAAAGTTTCTTTATCAATATCCTTCCTTACTCCTCCCACTTTGCAAACAGAGAAAATAACTCTGCCACCCGTGGTCTTTTCGAATAAGTCAAGTACTCTTTCTCTGAGTCTCCAGCAATGCATAAACAAGCTTTCGAAACCAAAGCCATCTGCTAAAAGTCCCAGCCAAAGCATGTGACTGTGAACTCTTGAAAGCTCATGCCAAATAGTTCTAAGATATTCAGCCCTTTCAGGCACTTCTATATTCATAAGGCCTTCAACCGCATGGCAGTAACCCCAGCCATGTCCGAAACTGCAAATGCCGCAAATTCTTTCAATAACGTATACTAATTCTGTATACTCCTTTTTTTCCACTAGCTTTTCAAGTCCTCTGTGTATAAAGCCGATAGATGGAATCGCCTCCACAACTTTTTCATCTTCTATTACTAAGTCAAGATGTACCGGCTCCGGGAGAACAGGATGCTGCGGTCCGAAAGGAACAATAGTTCTTTTACCCATTTCTTACTCTACCTTTCTCTAGTTCTTTGGGTTCCACGGTGTAGGTTGTGAAACCTTGAAGAAATTGCCGCCGTAATTTAGAGCCATATGTTTAATCTTTACGCCAAACAAGTCTTGCATCTCATTTTCATATATGAACGCTGACCAGTAAACGCCAGTAATGCTCATAATCTCTTCATCTTCAGGAATAATAAGTTTTAGGTTCAACAGGATATGATCCTTATCAAAGGAATAGATAAGCTCAAATCCTTCCTCTACCTTCGTACAATGGACCTGGCCAAGCCGGTAGCCATCTGCCTTTAAATCCTGAACCTTTTCGACTAATTGAGCAGGCTCAACATCAATGAAGTTTTGAACTTTCCATTTTTCATTCATTTTAAGCCCCCTCCTTTTCTTCTATTTTTGCTGCCTTTGTAGGGTTTTTATCCATTGCCGCACGTTTTTCAGCTAATATGCCAAG
>DUPP01000124.1 GCA_012838265.1 Clostridiales bacterium | reverse complement strand
CCACTAATTCTTCAAGCCTTTTTCGCTCCTCTTTTAGCAACTCATTATCTACATAATTTTTTACCTCTTCCCATTTGTGATAATTTAATATTAGAGGTTCAAAAGGTTTTGCATCTCCTTGCTCCAAGCCATTCAAATATACTCCATTCAAATAATAGAGCATTTTCTCAACTCCAATGGCATAAGGTCCATAATGGTGGGGTTTAAAATTAAGATTTAGCTTAGCTCCTCTTTTTTGCAAAAAATATGCAATTTTATTGGCAACAATCAAGCTACTAGACTCACCCATGCTCTCATAAACAAACAATAGGTAGAGCAATGATGCACGAGCAGGTGTAAGCTTTACCGTTTTTGTTGTTTTCTGCTTTTGCAAAATAGATTTGATATTGGATATAGGCTCATGGATATAAACTAAAGCATCTAAATCTTGCATTGCATCCACTATCATAGATTTTACAATATTCCAATCAAGACCACCATTACCACAACCTAAGGGCGGAATTGCAATGCTCTCGATTTTCTCTTCTTGTATTAATTTTCTGAGTGCCACCAAGCCTTTTTCAACATATTCATATTTAGAAGCGTTTCTCCAATGCTGTTTGGTGGGGAAATTTATAATATACTTCTTTCCAGTTTGAATATTTTCGTCCCATACTGCCAAAAGTTTACCCGGTTCTAACTCCTTGTTTTTGCAAGCATCAAGATAGGCTTTATAGTTGCTAGGAAATGCCTCTCTAAATTGCAAAGCAATTCCTTTACCCATAACTCCAACGGTATTTACGGTATTTACCAAAGCCACAGCTTGGGATTGCAATATATCATCTTTTACAAATTTAATCATATCTCAAAGAAATAATTTGGCTTAATATTTATATTCAAATCAACACCATTATCAATCAAAACCTCACTTAATCTACTTGCCACATTGCTATCATATACACAAAGCGACTCAACAAAATTAAAAGGAACTTCTTTATAAACTAAAAACTCTGCTTGATATCTTCTTATTTTATCAGGATCTTCTTCTGTTCTCGAAAAATCGCTATTATAAATTATTCTCCAATCAATTTTATCTAATTTATTTAAGTCGTTATAATGCTCACTTATTTTAGTATTGGCTTGCCCATCTGAAAAGAACCACTTTGGAAGCTTGGTTAAGTCAGAAATCAAACAGCGTATAACCAAAATCTCTGTCCTATCTCTTCTTTTAACCTTAGAATCATTATGACCAGTTATTATATTGTATAGCATTACTGACTTTGGCGTGAAATAAAAAGGAACATATTCACCAATATAACCATAATCTCTTATCTTTACAGGAAAGTCATCTCTAATTCCTATTATATCAGGGTTGCCAATGTTTTCATAATTACAACTAGCCATTGGGTGATTTTTATTTACAATACCACTTTGCAATAATAGCTTTAGATTATTTACATGCGTAATTCGGTAACAATATTTTCTTTCAGCATTAATCATTTAATCTACAAACTGATACAATAATAAAAAATAATCAAATACAAATATACGCTTTTAATTTGCGTTTAATTCATCTGCAGAAAACTTTTTTGTTAATGAATATCCCCCCTACCTCCTAAACCT
>DUPP01000249.1 GCA_012838265.1 Clostridiales bacterium | reverse complement strand
GAACGATATTGAATTTACGTTTTTTAAGTATACCTGGAAAAGATCCCTTCCGATCTTCAATGGTTAGTGTCTTTTTAGCATCGTTCCATTTGAAAGTGATTGTAGAATACTTTCCTTTTTCATAGTTATAATTATCATTTTCGTCTTCATACAACGTAAATTCACCATCAGAACCTTCGTATATCCGAATTTCTAAGTCGTCCCATTTCTTTTCTTCTGCATATTGAACTTTGGGACCAAAAGGAAGAATTGAGCCACTTTTTATATACAAAGGTATTATGTCGATCGGTGACTCTTTTTTAATAGTTTGGCCGCCTTTTATTCTCTCCCCTGTCCAAAAATCAATCCAGTTGGCACCTTCGGGTAGATAAAGTTCCCTCGATTTTGTATGATTAAAATGCTCTTTCCCGTTTTTCGAATACATTGATTCTGTAACAGGGCAAACTAATATTGATTTTCCAAACATGTATTCGTCGTTTATATCAAGAACATTTCTATCATTTGAGAAATCCATCATTAGGGGCCTCATTATGGTCGAGTGATTGTTTGTGACATCCCATGCTGTTGAGTAAATATAAGGCAACAAGTAATAGCGTAAATTAATAAATTTCTCAATTGCATCATAAATTGGCTCTCCTTTTTGACCAAACTGATAAATTTCACGTGGAGCATCAGTGCCATGTGATCGCATCATCGGACAAAATGTCCCAAATTGAAGCCAACGTACATAAAGTTCTCGGTATTCAACATCGTCTAGTTTCTTGGGGAATTCCCATAAAAAGAATCCTCCTATATCGCTGTTAAAATAGGGATTGGCACAAAGAGAAAAGTTGAGTCCCGCAGAAATCTGATCACGAAGAGCTTTCCACGATGCAATTACGTCGCCAGACCAAGTGTTGGCTCCGTACCTTTGCTGGCCTGCGAAGGCTGATCGTGTAAGAATAAAAACTCTTTTATCGGAGGTCATCGCCCGCTGATGTTGATAAACCCCACCTACTGTCATTAAAGGATAGGCATTTCTAACTTTACGAAAAGAACCCAAGTAGGTTTTTGTATCAAAATCATTCGGTTTCGGGTCAAAATGGTCGGGTTCAGTTGAATCCATCCACCATCCATCTATGCCAAGAGAAAAAAGACCTTGGTTTAAATATTTCCAGTATATATCGCGTGCCAGCGGATTATAGGCATCATAAACCTTTACTCCTGAGGGGTAATCTGGGTTTGGAGGCCATTTTTCTGAGCCCGATTCCGGCCATGTTTTAATATTGAAAAGCGCGTTTATTTCATTTAATTCCATATAGGGTTTGGTGTGTGGTCCAAACGATGACCACACTGAGATGATCATGTGAGCATTTAATTGATGTATTTCATCTACCATTTTTTGTGGATCATAAAATTCAGGATTAAGAAATTCCATAGCATTCCAAAGGTAATTATTCCCCCAATATTGCCAATCCTGGATAATTCCGTCTAGTGGAACTTCCAGCTCACGATACTTTTTTACCACTCCAACTATTTCATCTTGACTTTTATAACGTTCTCGACTTTGCCAATATCCGAATGTCCATAAGGGTAACATAGGAACTTGCCCTGTGAGATCACGCATCTGCGAAATTACTCCATCGGCATCTCCTCCGTACATGAAATAATAATCGATACAGTTACCCACTTTAGACTTAAAATAAGTACTGTCAAGTCTGTCTTCAAAAATTGTGGGTGAATAATTGTCCCAGAATAAACCATACCCTTTAATGGATTGAAAAAAAGGAATATAATCGTCTGTATTTCCTTGAATCATATTAAGCTTTAGATTGCGCTGCACCATTTTACCCTCTTGCTGAATACCTAAACCATAAATAGCTTCATCTTTATCAAGTTGAAATAGCTGTTTAATGGTATAGTTGTCTTCATCTGCGTCATTGAACGGAATAAAATTTTCAGATGATTTTTTTTCATTCAGTAACAATTTGTCATTTAGTGTTTTAAAGGATAATATACCGTGTTTCATATCTAAGATAACTGTCAGTTTTTCGTTTTGAATCGATAATTTATCTCCTTTCATTCGGCAATCAAAGGTAGTTTTTTGAGGGATCTTTATAACCGATAAGCTTTCTTTCGAATAAGTTCCTCCAACCGGCCATTTAAGCACCCTTACAATTGAGGGACTATAAAACTGAATCTCAATTCCAATGGAATCGACTTCTGTTTTTATACCCAAATCTGTTTTAATAAAACATTGAGCTTGGGTCTTAAGAAAAAAAATAATTATAAAACAGCATAATAAATTAAATCGTTTCATTTTATTGTGATTTTTTTGGGTTAATATTTCAAATTCCAATAGACTACATATCGTTGATGATGCAAACAATAATAAGAGATCAGTTTGACGTCTTTCGAATCCTTCGAGGCATACGTTAATTCCAATGTAATGTAGAGAGGACATGTCCCAACGTATGTCCTCGTAACTCTACCTGGAGAGTTTCCCCATCCGCCCAGTGGTTGTGCTTTGTGAGTATCCATGCCGGTGTTTGCTCTGAAAGTGAGCAAGAGCCGATTATTGTTTAGCAAATGATGTCTCTTTACTGTGTAAAATGAGACAAATGTGAAAATAAGTAACATTAAAAAAATACGTTTATTTTCATAGTTGTTTAAAATTAAAGAGAATATTCTTAAAAAATTTTCAGGAGGTCAAATTTTTTAATTAAGGAACTCCTGAAAATTTTATGAAGTAAGAATACATTTTATCTGTTAATATCCCTGATTTTGTTTCAAATTGGGATTTTTTTCAATTTCGGCACGAGGAATCGGGAACAATGCTCTATAATTCCCATTCGGAGAATGGGATAACCATGATTTTTTTGTAAATACACCAAAACGGATCATATCGGTTCTTCTTCTGCCTTCTTGATCAAATTCCCACCCCAGCTCGTCCAGAAATCGGCCATAGGTAATATCAGAACCTCCCTCAAAAGTTGAAGTTATGTGATTACGGAGTCCATAATCGTATGAGCTGCCTTGTAATAGATCGCTACCAGTGACAGTTGCTTCTTCTGGATTGGATTTAAAATTACGTTCCCTAATTTTGGTGACGATTTTTGCAGCTTCATCGGCCTTTCCCAAGCGTAATAAACATTCTGCTTTCATCATTAAAATATCTGCATAGCGGAATAAAGGGAAATCATTGCTTAAACGATTTGTGGCACCCATTTCTATTTCAAACTTTCCTAATCGAAAACCATGTATTTCTTCACTTTTATCAATGCCGGGTACTTCATTTATGTAGGCAAGCGGTTCACCTATTAAAGAGCCGAGAGTACAATAAAGACTATCGCCACTTGCGGTATATTGTTGACCTTTAATAAAATTATTCTCATAGCGCGCATCGTTCTCATTAAAGGTGCTTATAAACTGTGGTGTCATACACAATCCTCCCCAGGGTGGGTGTTCAAGTTTATAGGTTGCCTGATTTTCGGGTTGTAAGGTCTGCATATGAATATCAAAGGCATTCCAACTGGTCACATATTTTGATTCAAAAGGTAATGCAAAAATAATTTCTTTTGAGTTTTCATTATTGGTAATAAAAACCTCCTTTTGATTGGATTCCAATTGGAAGTGGGCGGAATTAATTACTGAATCGCATGCTGAAAGGCATTCTTCCCACATCGCCTCACCCGTATATACTTCAGCATTTAAATACATTTTTGCCAGCAGTGTAAATCCGGCCCATTTATTGAATTTTCCATAAGTTTTCTGATTATTTTCGTCACTTACCTTCGGGATGTTTTGTTGTATTTCATCAACTATAAACTCGAAAACCTGTTTTCTTGTACACTGTTCAGGTAGAAAACCTTCCGGGACATCAAACCTGTCTACAATAGGTACATTTCCGAAAAAATCGCATAAAACCCAATAATAAGACGCACGGAGCAATTTCATTTCAGCAATTAAAGTTCGCTTATCCTCTTCAGATACAGGAATTATTCCTGATTCCATTTGATAGATTATTCGGTTACAGTTTGTAATTCCAGTATAAGTTCGATTCCACGTGTTAATTACAACATCATCATCGGTTGTCCATTTATGTTCATGCAATCTTCTGTATACACCACCATCTACCCAACCGTTTGGTCGTGCCGGTATGACTTGTGCATCTGCTGAGAGTTCATTGGCGCGGTAAAGTCCATTCCATTCTAATAATATAATTCGCCAGTTAACATAAGCTGCTCCAGCCAGAGCTGCTAAGTCTTCGTCTGTGGCTTTGAATTGACTATCAATGATAGCGTTAAAACTTTGATCTTTCAAATCAGTACATGAAAAAGTCGTTATCATCAAAAGAGCATAAAATATTATTCTGATTTTTTTTGCATTTTTAATCGTATATGTTTTCATCTTTTAATTTTTTTAGAATGTGATATTGAATCCAAGCGTAAAAGTCCGTGTGGTTGGATATTTATCGCGGTTATCAATGCCGGGACATAACCCGACACCGCTATTGATATTAATCCCACTTTGTGAAGAAGTTCCGGGTGGAACTAAACTCACTTCTGGATCAATTCCTTTATATCGTGTAATAATTAAGGTGTTTAAAGAAGATAAATAAATTCTTGCAGATTGAATATATTTTATGTTGATTTTGGGAATAGTAAAGCCCAACATAATATTATCAATTTTCCAATAATCCCCATCTTCTATATAATAGCTGTTGAACTCGTGAGGAGATTGCAAAAGTGTTTTCCCGAAAACAGGATCAAATGCGCTTTTTAACAAATTATACTGAATATAAGTAGGATTTTCATACATCATACGTTGCATATTTGCTATTTGAAAATCAAAGGCCCCGCGCATTGTTATGGATAAATCCCAGTTTTTATATCTGAAATTATTTGACCATCCAATGTAATAGTTAGGTAGTCCGTTTCCGATTACTTTTTTATCTTCAAATGAGTGTTTAAAATCACTATATTTCACAGCATTACCATCAGCATCCTCATAAATCCACTGACCATAATTTGCCATATCGTTTTCGTCATCGCAAATATCTATTACCTTGAAACCATAGAAATTACCAATTTCATCACCAATTTTTACAATATGGGTAAATGTTTGTACAGGAGGGCCCGTATATCCTGTAGTAAAATAATCAGTAGATACTTGGTAAAGATCGTTTGAAAGACTTACGAGTTTATTTTTATTTGTGGAGAAACTAATGCCGGACGTCCAACCAAATTCTTTTTTGTCGAATGGTGTAAAATTTATCATTATTTCAATTCCTCTATTCTCCATCTTACCTACATTGGCACGAGTTGTAGGGTATAAGTTTGGTGGACTGGGAACAGCATAATCAAAAAGAAGGTCATTAACTTTACGGACATAGTAATCAATATTTCCCGATATCCGATTATTCAGCATACTGAAATCAATTCCGAAATTGGTTTCATGTTTTTCTTCCCATTTGAGATCAGGATTAGGATTTTGTATAGGAACTAACGTTCGCATCCATTTACCGTTGGAAAGAATATAATCGCTATACCCAAGAAGTCCAACACCTCTGAAGAGATCAGAAGGAACCGAACCGGTTACACCGTATCCTAATCGCAATTTAATGTTTGTGAAAAGTTTTTGGTTTGCCATGAAAGGTTCCTCTGTCAATCGCCAACCAAATGAAACAGCTGGAAATGTTCCCCATTCGTTATTTGTTCCCCAAAGTTGACTAGCCCCTTCGTGACGTAAACTACCCATAAATAGGTATCGGTCAGCATAACTGTAACTTATTCTCCCAAAGAAACCAATCAAATTTGTTTCAGCATGATAACTATTTTGAGGATTTGGAACCCTCCCATCTTTAGTTGCTTCTCCTAAGCCAATATTATAATAGCCAAATTGATCTGTAGGGAAATCCCAGTTTTCCATTGACATTGAAGTGTAATTGTTTTCTTGATAACTATATCCCGTTAAAGCAGTAAAACGATGATTTTCGATAACATCGGAATATTCTGCTGTTACTTCTGCCAATTTATCGAATGATTCTGAAGCACCAATGGATGCATACCCATTTCTATTATCACGCAATGTGGAAACATGTTGTTTTGTTTCGGAATAACCTCCATTTTCATTCCATTTAGAATAGGATAAAACAGCAGATAATTTCAATTGATTAATTGGGTTAAAAATAATGTTGGCATTAAAACGCGTTAAGTGTTGGCGAGTTAATCCGTTGCTTTCCATTAGGTCTGATACGGGATTTTCATATTCAAATTTTGTAAGTTCTTGAAACCAATTCCCATTTTCATCTTTTACAGGTGCAGTCGGATTTTGAATCGTTGCTTGACGATATATGTAACCGTTAAATCCATTTAATTTTCTATCGGAACCAAGAATGCTTAAATTGAATTTCAACTTATCGTCGAACATATTATGATTGATGTCTGCACGACCTTTCAAGTCTTGATTGAATGATTTTAAAAAAACTCCTTCTGAGGAGTTGTAATTCACATTTAATAAATAATTTGTTTTTGCATTTCCTCCTCTGTAGGTGATATTATGTACTTGGCTAAAAGGTGTTCGTGTAATTTCATCAAGCCAATTGGTAGAATGTCCGAGGTCTGTGTTTGGATCTCTGAAGCCGTTTTTAATTTGTTGTCTAAAATCATTGGCGTCTGAAAGATTGAGTTTCCTTGCAATGGTTTGTACATTAAAGTGTGAATTAATTTCTAACGAACTTTTATAGTCACCTGTTGCTCTTCGTGTGGTAATTAATATTACCCCATTTGTGCCTCGAGTACCATAAATGGCTGCTGCCGAACCGTCTTTTAAAACATCAATAGATTCGATATCTTGAGGAGCAACTGTTTTCAAGTCTCCTGGGACACCATCAATAAGCACTAAAGGACTTATGCTCGAGCCTAATAATGTGGTATTACCGCGCAAAATCACCTCCGTATTTTGTGTAGGATCTCCAGATGGATTCACAACGGTAAGTCCGGCAACCTTTCCTTGTATTAATTGGCCTATGTCTTTTACGTTGCCTTTTATGAAATCATCAGCTCTTACCGAAGAAATAGCGCTTGTAACATCTGCTTTTCTTTGTGTGCCATACCCGATAGCTACAACTTCTTCGAGAGCGATGATTTCTTCTTCCATTACGACATCAATTTGTTGCCGGTTTTCCACCGGAATTTCTTGGGTTTGCATTCCTACAAAGGAAAATACCAAAATTGCATCATTGGGGACGTTGGGAAGTGAATACCGACCTTCTGTATCGGTGATTGTTCCTTGGGTCGTGCCTTTTACCACTACCGTTACACCCGGCAACGGGTTGTCTTGTGCATCACGCACCTGTCCCCTTACGGTAATCTGTTGTTGTTGAGCCAAGATTTCATTATCGACATTCTTTTTGGAAAGAAGGATATGGCGGTCAACAATTTCATAATTGATGTTTGTACCGGCAAAGAGCTGGTTCAAAACTTCGTTGATATGCCGGTCGGTAACATCGATGTTGACTTTTTGCTCTACGTCCACCAGTTTGCTGTTGTACACAAAGGTGAATTCGGTTTGTTCTTCTATGGATCGGAGCACTCTCTTCATGGGAACATTTTCCATTTTAAGCGTGAATTGAATATCCATTCCATAGGTATTTGAGGCAAATGTCCGAAACATCGGCATTAACATGGCAATGGCAATTAGTTTTATCGTTAGCGATATGGTTGATTTCCGGAGCCATGTCAAGCCGGAAAGGGTTGGAGATTGTTTTTTTCTCATTTTCTTTATGTGTTTTACATTAATTTTTTTAGTTTCTTTGATTGCTTTCAAGTGTTCAACCTG
>DUPP01000123.1 GCA_012838265.1 Clostridiales bacterium | reverse complement strand
GCCCCAAAATGTCTTGGGTCAGGTGTGATGACGGCAAGCAACACCGCCGACACCACTGTGATAATCCCTGTACCGATTCGCCCTGTGGACGAATGGTTTACATTTATCCTGAAAAGAACCTTCGTGCTTACCCCGGTACAATCCGTGGTACACAAGAATGGGATGAAACCTACAAAATACGTTCTGTGGTTGAAAAATCAATCAACCATTTCAAAGATAGTTTTTGCCTTGCCGGCCGCAGAACCCAGAATGAAAAAACGCTGCATGCCGATTTATTGCTAGCCGGTATTACCCAGTTAATCACGGTTGTACTTGCCGACCGTATTCATAAACATGAGTACCTTCGCAGCCTG
This sequence comes from Clostridiales bacterium, assembly GCA_012838265.1. Classification (GTDB taxonomy): domain Bacteria; phylum Bacillota; class Clostridia; order Peptostreptococcales; family Anaerovoracaceae; genus Anoxybacterium. The sequence continues at coordinate 3,953 of DUPP01000123.1, read as the reverse complement.
AAGCCGCTTATTGCATAGACTCAGGGTTCTGATTTCAAATAGCTCAAATCACCAGGTTTATTTTATGCGCTCATTTTTTCTTTCCGTGCCCATAGAGTAGAGCTTTATGCACCTTGAACTCCAAAAAAATCGTTTTCTCTTGCTTCCAGAGCATCCTGAGCTTTTTATCCTAATCTATTTCGCAATTGCCTACTATAATTAATACCGGACATTCGGCATAAATTTATTTTACAATAGAGTTACACGCCATACATTATCCTAAAAGTTTTGTTTTGCATGTATATAAATAGATGATAAACACATTTTTACTCGGATAATCTTTTTATTAGGATAATTCAGATTCCACCTCACGATGGACACCCTTGCCCTTAGCTAACGGTTGGTGCTATCAACCCCCGTAACGGACTTTCACCGTCAAGGTCGCGCGCATGCCGCGCGCATAAAAAAAGCGGCCATAGGCCGCATTTGGATACGACCTTAGATACTACCTATAATCATCTATAGTGTAATGGATTCCATCAACACCTGTGTAATCTTCTGGTACCATTGGGCCTCCACAGTTTTCACATCGAAAACGTGGAGGTTCCTCTATGTCTCCATCATCGCTTATATCAAATATTCTTACTATATCCTCAGGTATCAGTTCTTCCGTATTGCATTCTAAACATATATATTTTACTTCCCTTTTTACTTTTTCTTTTGCTCTTATTTCCATTTTTTTCTTCTTTATCTTTGCTCTTCTCTTGTCTTTTATCGCCTACACCCCCTCTATATAAATAATGGCTCTATTTTCCCTTTACCAAGTTTTTTTATTATTCCATATGTATCCTCTAATTCTTTGATTTCTTTATATATTCTTCGCTCCTCTCTCCTTTTTATCTTTATTTCTAAATTTATACATCTCCAATCATATATTCCTTCCAATTGCATTATACTTTTACAGTTGGGACATTCTATCGGATCAATTCCATATATCTTCATTATTCTAAAACGCCAGTTCCTTAATTTTTTCATCGCTTCTTTTTTCTTTTCATCTATTGTTTTAAGTAGCTTCCTTTTATGTTGATGGTTTCTTGAGTATAGCCCATAATTCCTTACCATCTTAAATTGCTTCTCCGGTATATGCCTTATTAATCTCCCTATAAATTCTTTTGCTTCTATGGTTTCTTCCATCCTCTTCCCATCTTCATGTCTTTCATACCAAAAACTTACCTTTTGTCCATCATATTTTATTATTCTACTTTCTGCTATTGCTGGTCTTCCCATATATCTGCCTATATATTTCGCTGCTTCTTTGGCATTTTTCATTTCTCCTTTTGCATACACATAAAATCCCTTGCCATATCTTTTATACATAACATTTTTTAGTGCTTTCATTTTCTTTTTCCCTATTTCTTTCTCTAAATTATTCAGAAGCACTGTTTCCCATCTAAGCCTTAACATTTTATATGGCATATAATTTATCTTTTTCCACTTCCCACTCTTACCTATAGCTCCTAATGTCATCATTACATGTACATGTGGGTTCCATTTTAAATCTCTCCCAAATGTATGTATAACTGCAACTATTCCTGGCATATATTTCTCTTTCTTGTTCCAATCTTCACACCAACTCTTAATTACTTCTGCTGCGCTCTTTGGTAATATTTCCAGTAATCTTCTTTCCTTTAAAAATATTTCTCTCATATCTTCAGGTATTGTAAATACTACATGTTTATGTTTGTAATTGATTATTCGATTTACAAAGTTTTCTACCCAATTGTCTTTATATATCTTGCCACATGAAGTACAAAAACGACTTTTACAGGTAAAGGCTACTCTCTTTATCTCTCCACATTTTGGACATTTATATTTTGTGTAACCTTTACTTTCATTCCTACAATTAATCATTTTGTTAACTTCAAATATTACATTTTTTCTAACTCTTGAACCGTTTTCTTTAAGAAATGCTCCAAAGTGATCTTTAAATATCTGCTGAATTATATTTGTTTTACTCATTTTTTTGTCTCCATATTTTTTGCTTAACTTCAATATCTTCATTTTACTTGATTTTAAAACATTTGTGCAGACCAAAAAATTTATACTTTCCTTAGCAAGAACAAAGGCGGCTCCGCCGCACTTTAACTCAGTACGTAGTTAATTATCGATAATCGTTAATGGTGTAATGTACGCCATCAACACCTGTATAATCTTCTGGTACCATTGAACCTCCGCAGTTTTCACATTGGAAACGAGGAGGTTCTGCTATGTCCCCATCATCATATATATCAAATGTTCGTACTACTTCCTCAGGTATTAATTCTTCTATGCCACAGTCCAAACATATGTATTTTATTTGTCTTTCTTCATTAACTTTGTTTTGTCTTCTGACTTTTTTGAGTCTTGCTCTTCGTTTATCTTTCATGTATTTCTTCTCCTATGTAAATAACGGTTCTAGTTTCCCTCTGCCCAGCTTTTTTATAGTCTCATACATATCCATCAATTCTTTAATTTCTTTGTCCGTTTTCTTCTCTATTATTTCCCTTATCTTCATCCCCAGATTTTCTCCCTTTCCATCATATATCCCGTCCCAAATCATTTTACTCTTGCATTTCGGACATTCCAACGGATCATTCCCATAAGTCTTCATTATTCTAAACCGCCAGTTCCTTAGCTTTTTCTTTGCTTCTATCTTTTTCTCATCTATTGTTTTTAGAAGCCTTTCTTTATGCTGGTTATGCCTTGAATATAACCCATAGTTCCTCACCATCTTAAATTGCTTTTCTGGTATATGTCGTATCAATCTCCCTATGAATTCCTTTGCATCTATCGTTTCTTCTACTCTTTTCCCGTCTTCGTGTCGTTTATACCAGAATGTCACCTTTTCTCCATCATATCTAATTATCCTGCTCTCTGCTATTGCCGGTCTTCCCATATACCTTCCCACATATTTTGCCGCCCCTCCGGCATCCTTCATTTCTCCTTTTGCATATACATAAAATCCCTTACCATATTTCTTATACATTGCATCTTTTAATGCCTTGATTTTTTTCTTCCCTATTCTCTCTTCCAGATTTTTAAGTAATACTGTTTCCCATCTTTTCCGCAGCATATCATACGGTATGTATTTTATCTTTCTCCATTTCCCGCTCTTTCCCATCGCCCCCAGTGTCATCAGTACATGCACATGGGGATTCCATTTTAAATCCCTTCCAAAAGTATGTATAACAGCTACTATTCCCGGCATAAACTTTTCTTTCTTATTCCAGTCCTCACACCAGCTTTTCATAACTTCTGCAGCACTCTTTGGTAGTATCTCTAACAGCTTTCTGTTTCTTAGAAATATATCTCTCATACCTTCCGGTATCGTGAATACCATATGTTTATGCTTAGCATTTATTATTCTGTTTACAAAGTCCTCTATCCAATTATCTACGTATACCTTACCGCATGATGGGCAAAACCGGCTCTTGCATGTAAATGCCACCTTCTTGGTTTCTCCGCATTTTGAACACCTGTACTGAGTATAGCCTTTCTTCTCATTTCCACAGTTAATCATTTTATTGACTTCAAATATTACACTTCTTCTTACCTGTGAACCATTTTCTTTCAAAAAAGCTTTCCAGTGGTCTTTAAATATTTGTCTCAATACATTGCTTTTGCTCATAATTCTACTTCCATTTATTCCAAACCATTCTTTTACATTTTTCTACACTGCTTCATTTTACACCATTTGAACCAATTTTTCAGAGCAAAAAATAAAAATAGCTCCTCAAGTTGGACTCGAACCAACGACCCTGCGGTTAACAGCCGCATGCTCTACCGACTGAGCTATTGAGGAGTATTTAAAACCCGGCAACGACCTACTCTCCCAGGACCTTTCGGTCCTAGTACCATCGGCACTAGAGAGCTTAACTTCTGTGTTCGGTATGGGAACAGGTGTGGCCTCTCTGTTATTGTCACCGGGTATTTTT
>DUPP01000122.1 GCA_012838265.1 Clostridiales bacterium | reverse complement strand
TTACATCTTTTAATCCTAGCAAATCTGCTGTACAATTGGGGTAGAGCATAGGTTTGATCTCCTTTCGAATGGTTTTTGGGTAATTTCATTCTACTTGAGATTTGCTTTATGTTCTATATTTTTTTTGTAAAAAATTAAAATGCTGTGGCATTTAATTTTCTAAACACCACAACATTTATTATAGAGCCAAAATAGGAACGCCCCTAAACAGCACACAAATTCACTCTAATGATAAAAACTGAGAAACTACCCTAAAAGCGACTTAATGCGGCCTCATCTGCCACGACTGTCAGATTTGGATGAAGCTGCAATATGGAACCGGGTACTTCTGGAGTGACTGGTCCTGACAGTACCTTTTTCAGTATTTCCGCCTTTGCTTCTCCGCTAACACATAGCAAGATACGTTTTGCTTGCATAATGCTCTTTATTCCCATTGTTATAGCTTCCCTCGGCACTTGGTCTTCATTTTCAAAAAATCGTGAATTAGCCTTTATGGTGGATTCTTTTAATTGAACTCGATGAGTCAGTAAAGGGAAATAGTCATCAGGTTCATTGAATCCGATATGACCGTTATGTCCAAGACCGAGCAGCTGAAGATCAATACCACCAAGTTCCTTTATAAGATTTTCATACCTTATACATTCAGCTTCTATGTCTGCAGCCATTCCATCAGGAACATTAGTATTGTCTATATGGATATTTATTTGATTGAATAAATTGGTATCCATGAAGTACCTGTAACTTTGATTATGGTCACCTGCCAGTCCCACGTATTCATCCAAATTTACTGAACGAACACCGGAAAAATCCACATCCCCATTTTGATTCATCATAATTAGTTGTTTATAAATCCCCTCTACCGTTGAACCAGTGGCAAGCCCTAGAACACAATTATGTTTGAGTATAACTTGAGCTGATAGTATATTTGCAGCTTTCCTGCTCATATCTTCATAATTTTTTGTATTTATGATTATCATAAAAATATCTCCTCCCCAAATTACATTAGCAATTTAGATTTTTAATAGTATTATTATTATGGAGAATGGATAAAAATGCAAGCTTTGTTTTTTAATGTTCATAAATTTTTATTTACCCGCATTAAGTTAATTTAAGCAAGAAGAGTTTATATTATCAATAATGGTTAAAATATAAATATAACTAAAATCTTAATTTATTTTTTACAAAGGAGATTCCATAATGGAAACATCATATACGCAGCAAGGATGGAATACTGATAACAGCTATTCCCGTTTGCCCGAAATTCTATTTACAAGACTAGCTCCTGTGCCGGTTCAAAATCCCGGCATAGTTGTTATTAATGAACCCTTGGCAATATCCCTTGGCTTAGACCCAGACTATCTAAAAAGCGAAGAGGGGATTCGCATCCTAGCTGGCAGCCAGGTAATTAAGGACTTCAATCCCATTGCACAAGCCTATGCAGGACATCAGTTCGGATACTTCACAATGCTAGGTGATGGGCGCGCGATCCTGCTTTGCGAGCAAATAACCCCTAATAAGAAAAGATACGATATTCAGTTAAAGGGTTCAGGCAAAACTCCATATTCCAGAGGGGGCGACGGACGTGCAGCCCTCGGACCAATGCTTAGAGAATATCTGATAAGCGAGTCAATGCATGCTCTTGGCATACCGACTACACGGAGTCTTGCTGTGATAACCACTGGTGAACCTGTTTTTAGGGAAACTGTACTACCAGGTGCGATTCTTACCCGAGTTGCAGAGAGTCATATCCGAGTAGGAACATTTCAGTTCGCTTTAGTATGGGGTACGACTGACGATCTGCGCACACTTGCCGATTATACGATAAAAAGACATTTTCCCGATATTGATGAAGCGAATGGGGCAGAAAACAAATACCTAAGCTTACTAAATGAAGTAATTCGCCGTCAGGCATTTTTGATAGCCGAATGGCAATTGACAGGCTTTATTCACGGTGTCATGAACACTGACAATATGACTATAAGCGGAGAAACAATCGACTACGGTCCCTGTGCCTTTATGGACAACTATGATCCTAAAACAGTTTTCAGCTCAATAGATACCTTTGGACGTTATGCCTACTCAAACCAACCCATAATTGCTAAATGGAATCTAGGAAGATTTGCAGAATCACTGCTGCCTTTAATAAGCAAGAACGAAAAACAGGCTGTTAAACTGTCCAATGAAGCTCTTTCACAATTTGACGAAATCTATAATAATTATTGGATGGTGGGTATGAGAGAAAAGTTAGGGCTTTTCAACGAAGATAAAACAGATAAAGCTTTAATTGACGACCTATTGAGCATAATGCATAAATACAATGCTGATTATACAAATACATTCAGGGCATTGACCTTAGGCAGGTTTGAAGATACTGCATTTTTTGACAGTGGGGAGTTTTTCACATGGCATCACAGATGGAAGGAAAGACTAAGGCTTCAGCAAGAATCAGAAGATGAGTCGCGTCAGCTGATGAAGAAGAGCAATCCTTCGGTAATACCTCGTAATCACAGGGTAGAAGAGGCCTTGGAAGCAGCAGTTAGAGAAAATGACTTTAGTGTAATGAAGCAGCTTCTTAATGTATTATCGAGTCCTTACTCGTATGATGCTGAACAGGATGAATTTTCAACACCTCCAAAAGCAAACTTCTACCCTTACCGCACCTTCTGCGGGACATGACTTTAAGTAAAAGAAAAGGAGCTTAGTTTTACACTAGCTCCTTGTTTTTATATATTATTCGAACTCCCTGAGGAGTATCTTCTAAAGTAATCCCTTTCTCCCTCAGTATGTCTCTTATTTCATCTGCTCTTGCAAAATTCTTTTCTTTTCTAGCAGCTTGACGTTCTTCAACCAGCTTCTGAATCTCATCATCTATTGCGTCGTCTTCTTTACTTGTTTCCCTAAGAATTCCCAAAACTCCCGTCAATTCGTCTAATAACGATAGACATTTTTCGGCAAATTCTTTTGTTGAGCCTTTTATAGTCTTTGTGTTAATATCTTTAATCAACTCAAAAATTGCGCTTATGGCATCAGCTGTATTTAAATCGTCATCCATAGCTGAGATAAATTTTTCTCTGTATTTCTCCAAAGACTTAAAACTCTGTATTTCCTCCTCCGAAATACTTCCAGAGCTGTTTTCCACGAGATGTATTAAGTTATTTTTTGCATTACGGATTCTGGATAAAGCATTTTTTGCCTGGTCCATCAGTTCCCGACTAAAGTTTATAGGGTTTCTGTAATGTCCCGAAAGCAAGAAAAAGCGGATTACTTCACCATCATATTCTTTCAGGATCTCGCGGACAGTAAAAAAGTTTCCTTTAGATTTTGACATCTTTTCATTATCAATTGTAATATACCCGTTATGCATCCAATAGTTCGCAAACGGTTTTCCTGTCTGGGCTTCAGTCTGCGCAATCTCGTTTTCATGATGAGGAAATGTCAGATCCTGCCCTCCTGCATGAATATCGATAGTCTCGCCTAAATATTTAGTGGACATAACAGAGCATTCAATATGCCATCCCGGCCTTCCCTTTCCCCATGGCGATTCCCAGGCCGGCTCATCTGATGATTTCTGAGCCTTCCAGAGTGCAAAGTCAAGGGGATCTTGCTTCTTCTCGCCTACTTCAATGCGGGCTCCCGCTTCCAGGTCCTCAATATTCTGTTTAGACAGTTTGCCATAGTCATTAAAACTCCTGGTGCTAAAATATACATCTCCGTCCACCTCGTATGCATTGCCCTTCTCGATCAAGCTTTTTATAAAGTTGATAATCTCATCTATGTTTTCTGTTACTTTTGGATGTACCGTTGCTTTATCAATATTTAAAGCTTTAGCATCTTTGTAGTATTCCTCAATGTATTTTTCACTTATTTCGTGAGCTGATGTCCCCTCTTCTCTTGCTTTATTTATGATCTTGTCATCAACATCTGTAAAGTTCTGAACGAACTTTACATTCTTCCCCCTGTATGTGAGATACCTTCTCAGGGTATCAAAGACAACGAAAGGTCTTGCATTGCCAATATGAAAATAGTTGTATACAGTAGGACCGCATACATATATCTTCAATTCATTTTCATCTATGGGTATGAATTCCTCTTTCTTTTTCGTTAAAGTATTGTATATCTTCATTTCTCTTCCTTTCTAACGCTATCGTTCATTGTTTTTTCAAGGGTTGATTTCTCATTGGACTCAATCTCTGCCAACCTGTTTTCAAGCATAGATATGCGCTCACGCAGGTACTCCAATTCTGCTGCAACTGGATCAGGCAAATCTGTCTGATTTAAGTCTTCTGTTCTCATATTACCTATCTTTACTATTTTGCCGGGGATACCAACGACTGTACTATGTTCTGGGACTTCTTTAAGCACAACGGACCCGGCTCCAACCTTAGAATGGTCTCCAACTTTAAAAGGTCCCAAAATTTTCGCCCCGGAGCTAATTACAACATTATTGCCAATGGTTGGGTGTCTTTTTCCAGTATCCTTTCCTGTACCTCCAAGAGTTACAGCTTGGTAGATCGTCACATCGTCGCCTATTTCAGTTGTTTCTCCTATCACAACAGCCATACCATGGTCTATAAAACACCTTCGTCCTATAGTAGCACCTGGATGGATTTCAATTCCTGTAAGGAATCTGGCCAATTGAGAAATGAGTCTGGCGAGCAGCTTTAAATTATGCAAATATAGCCAATGTGCTGGTTTATGAAAAATCAAGGCCCATACACCTGGATAACATAAAAGAACCTCCAGACTGTTCCTTGCAGCTGGATCACGCTCTAATACAACCTTGATATTTTCTTTGATATCTCTAAAAAATGACATAAAAACTTCTCTCCGTTATAATCTGTTATTCTGTTATAATATATTACTCGAAAGTTAAATAAAAAGTTAACACTGAACTATGATATTCTCCATAAAATTAAATCAGGCAGGTATCGTTACCTGCCCAAAATTATACAGTATTTTTTCTATGGAATCAAAGAATTTATTTTGGTTATATATAATTCATGGGGTTTTGCGGAACTCCGTTTTTCCTTACTTCAAAATGTAAATGATAACCGGTAGCTCTACCTGTAATACCAACCGTTGCAATGGTATCTCCTTTTTTTACAATCTGACCGACTGATACGCTCATCGTATCACAATGTGCATACCAAGTCTCTAATCCATTCCCATGGCTTAGTTTTACAATGTTTCCATAACTTCCAGAATAACCTGCAAAGGTTACAACTCCGTCATCAGCAGCCCTAATCGGAGTGCCTTTAGGGTTTCTTAAATCGACACCTGTATGTCTGCCTCCTCCTCTTGAACCAAAGGCAGATGATACTTCAATCCGCCCCATTGGACTAGATAAGGTACCGCTTCCTGTAAAGGTTGCAATAGACTTTGTACCTTTTAACGCTATTTGAGCCTTAGGTTCTTTAGTGACTACTGACTCCAGTTCAGTGGATGAAACTATTACACCATTTTCCTTAAGTACTTCTGATCTAATCTCTCTAACCCCGTAAGCTCCTGCAGTTTTGACTTTGATTTCTCCTTTGTAGAGAGCGTTCGTAGATTCGTATATGGTATCAAAATCTATTTTTTCGGTTGAGCCTACTATTTCTTTTGTAATCACTGTCACATAAGGTTTTATTTGGTATAAATTAAGTTGCTGACCGATTTTCAGCTTATCAGGATCAAACCCTGGGTTTGCTTCTTGCAGTTCTGTCGGTGAAATGGCATTCGCTTTTGCAATATCCCAAATTGTGTCTCCTGATTCTACGATATAGACTTTAGGCTCTTTTGTTCCCGTTAAAATCAGATTCACTGCATCCTCAGGCTTTAACAGATCAGCAATATTAACTGCGGCCTGTGTTATGATCACATCTTCCTTAAAACCAACACTAATAACTTCTGAGCCTGGTGATAAATATTTATCTGTAACTCCATTTAGAATACTATTTGCTTCATCTTCCGATGATACTGCCGCTACATCGGTTCCATTTATATTTATAGTCCATGCATTCGCTTTACATATATTTGACGATAAAATTCTCTCGGATATTTCTTTTTTGGTCAAAAAATTCACTTTATTAGCGTTAATATCGACAGACTCAAATAATATGGCATCATCATCAATAATGATTTCCATACCATCTGTCCGCCCCGACAAATCTGTCTTAATCTCTTCCAGGCACTGAGATATCAGCTGTGGATCCGAAATATATCCTGAATTCTTACCTGAAATGGTAAGTTTGTAGACATCTTCCTCGATGTTAAGAAAAATTACGGAGCTTATTACTACAGCTCCAACAATACCACCAGTAACTATCCCTATTTTTACTTTTTTGCTTGCTCTGCTTAGTATCTCTATTCTAAAATCAGTTATTTTGGTTTTTATTTTTTCCGTACATTTGGTTATATTTGTTCTAATTATTGATTTATATTTTTCAAAAAGGTCTCGGCGAGACTCTCCATTAATGCTGTCTTTTAAAAAACTCATAGATTCTACTCCTTAAATGTTATTCCAGCGTTATGGTTAATCATACCTCCTTGTACAACTTTTCGATGTATGAAACAGATACCAAGCATAATTATATATATTATATGTAACTGTTATCTTATATGTAACTGTTATCCGTTTTATGACTGAATAAAATATTACAATTATGTTACAGCAAAGTTACAGCAAAGTCAATGCAAAGAGTAAAACTTTAACGTTGCTGACACATTAAAAAACCGCCATTCCGTTAATTTTTCAACGTTCAAGCGGTTTTCTTTTTTTATTTGCCATCTTAAAAGACGTGTTACTAAGACAGATTACACTACTGCTATTCTTCATCCTCCAGCGTAACTTTCTTCATCATTTGTTTTTGTTTAGGTTTATCTCTTAAATCTCTGGGCGTATTTGCAATTTTGTCAGCCACTTCAATCCCTTCGATCACTTTTCCAAAAGCGGCATACTGTCCATCTAAATGGGGTGATTTTTCAACCATGATAAAAAACTGTGACCCTGCTGAATCAGGATCCATAGTGCGTGCCATAGATAAAACTCCTCGATCGTGCTTGAGATTATTTTCAAAGCCATTTGATGAAAATTCTCCTTTAATACTATAGCCCGGCCCCCCTGTACCTGTTCCTGTCGGATCTCCGCCCTGAATCATAAATCCAGGAATAACTCTATGGAAAATCAAACCGTCATAAAATCCCTTTTTCACTAGATCCGTAAAGTTTTTAACCGTTTCAGGTGCTATTTCAGGATATAATTCAGCACGCATAACGTCTCCATTTTCCATTTCAATTCGAACTTTCATATTTTTCCTCCAATTATATAATATATCGTTGAATATTTAGCAACTAACGTATGCCAAGTTAAGCAGACTCCTATACATTGCTAATATTATTAACTATATAATTTAACGTGGCGGGATATGTCCCAGAAGAAACCGTTAAACCTATTACCGTTTTTATTAAGTATACAAATATACAAAAAACGCTGGTTTTCAAGAGGACATGCCCGGTAAGTATACTAAGTACCCTATTTACGTACTTTAAAGACTCTATTTTTAAAATACTTTGGTTCCAAGGCTTCCCAAAGCTCTGTTTTAAGATATTCGGGATATACTCTTTCCAGGTTAAGTATTTCCTTTTTACTCAGAAATTTTACTTCCCGGAGTACCTGATTGGAGCTATCAAATTCCGGATCTGTTCCCAGACGTAGTTTGCCGCCTGTCCTCTCACCAAGAAAAAAGTTCACAAACCTCTGTCCTCGAGTTTCAGATACCTCTTCAACATGCCATAAGAGCCTTATAATCCTAATCTCAAGACCGGTTTCTTCAAATACCTCACGAATAGCTGCCTCTGCAGAATTTTCTCCGTCTTCTATACCGCCGCCTGGAACCATCCAAATATCATTGCCTTCATGCATTTGTTTTACCATAAGGATGTTTCCTTCTTCATCGGGAACGATTACCCTAACGCCGCCTGTCCACATTTTT
>DUPP01000121.1 GCA_012838265.1 Clostridiales bacterium | reverse complement strand
TAGAGGACTGACCTTATTCAAGAGGCGATATATAGCCTTATATGTGTTTTTTCTGATTGTACTTTTCATAATAAGGGTATTATATAACAATTAAGGTATGGTTGTAAGAGGCAACTATTTTTTTTGATTAAGAATGTCGACAGAAAGACAAACTTTTTTTATTACTTGAAACATGTTATAATTATATTACGCTAAGCAAACATAAACTATATAAGCAATTTGTTCGGAAAAGTTCAGAACGGATGAAAAACCGAGCTCATTGTAGCGTTGATGCATTTAACAGGAGGGTGTTGGCATTATATGAAATTAGGAATAGACATAGGTTCCACAACTGTTAAATTCGTTCTTTTGGATAGAAACGATAAAATAGTCTTCAGTAGATATGAAAGACATATGTCAAATGTTTTTGAAAAGGTTTACGAGTTAATGCTCGATCTATATAACACATTTAAAGACATACAGACTACGGTTTCAATTACGGGTTCAGGAGGACTTTCTTTTTCAAGCTTACTTGAGATTCCTTTTCAGCAGGAGGTAATAGCTTGCAGCAAAGCGGTAGAAACTTTGATGCCTAATACTGATGTAGCAATTGAGCTGGGTGGAGAAGATGCTAAAATCACCTTCTATGGACCAACTATAGAGCAGAGAATGAATGGAACCTGTGCAGGTGGTACAGGAGCTTTTATTGATCAGATGGCAATATTGCTGAATACAGATGCTCAGGGCTTGAATGAACATGCAAAAAACTACAATATGATATATCCTATCGCTGCTAGATGCGGAGTTTTTGCTAAAACTGATATTCAACCACTAATAAATGACGGTGCGAGCATTGAAGATCTTTCAGTTTCAATATTTCAGGCAGTTGTAAATCAAACTATCAGCGGTCTTGCATGCGGAAGGACCATACGTGGTAATGTTGCATTTCTTGGCGGTCCGTTATCCTTTCTTTCGGAACTCAGAAAACGATTTGTAGAAACTTTAGAATTAAAGCCGGATCAGGTTATTTTCCCTGAAGGGTCAGAGTATTACGTTGCAATTGGTGCAGCCTTGCTGTCAGATAAGCATAATCCAGTTTCAATTGAGAGCATTTTAAGTAAGATTGAGAATGCAGATACAAACATGATTTCCGAAACAAAACACATGGAGCCTCTATTCAAAGACTATAATGAGTATCAAAGCTTCAAAATCCGTCATGATAGAGCCAAAATAAAAAAGAGAGATATAAGGCGAGCAAGAGGAAAAGTTTTTTTAGGTATAGATGCGGGTTCTACAACAACAAAAGCTGCATTAATTGATGATGAAAAATATTTGCTGTATTCGTTTTATAAAAGCAACGAAGGAAAACCTATAGAAACAACAATGGCAATGCTTAAAGAGCTATATTCGCTTCTGCCTGACGGTGCCTATATTGCAAACTCAACAGTAACAGGATATGGTGAAGGCCTTATCAAAGCTGCTTTCAATGCAGATATGGGCGAAATTGAAACAATGGCTCATTACAAGGCTGCAGAGGAATTTCTGCCGGGAGTAGACTTTATTCTTGATATTGGCGGGCAGGATATGAAATGCATGAAGATAAGAGATGGAGCCATCTATAATATCATGCTTAATGAAGCATGCTCTTCTGGCTGTGGTTCCTTTATTGAAACGTACTCAAAGTCTGTAAATATGGATGTAGAAGCTTTTGCACAGGAAGCCCTTTTTGCAAAGTATCCGGTAGATCTCGGAACTCGTTGTACTGTTTTCATGAATTCAAAGGTAAAGCAGGCACAAAAAGAAGGGGCTACCATTGGAGATATTTCTGCAGGGCTGTCTCATTCCGTAGTTAGAAATGCGCTTTATAAAGTTATAAAGCTTAGAAATACAGATGAAGCAGGAGAAAAAATAGTCGTTCAAGGCGGTACTTTCCTAAACAATGCAGTTCTAAGAAGCATCGAACGTATTCTTGGAAGAAATGTTGTAAGGCCAGATATAGCAGGAATTATGGGAGCCTACGGAGCCGCCTTGATCGCAAAAGAAAATTATGTGGCGGGAACAGAATCCGATATTTTAAAACCATCTGAGATGGACTGTTTTACTGTTACTAACACTCATACTAGATGCAAAGGTTGTGAAAACAATTGTCTTCTAACAATCAATAAGTTTAATGATGGTGGAAAACATATCACCGGCAATCGTTGTGAAAAGGGTGCAGGCCTCACAAGTCATAATAAAGAGCTTCCAAATCTTTATGAATATAAACATAATAGGCTGTTTTCTTATCAGCCCTTGGAGGCATCATATGCTTCGCGGGGGACGATCGGGATACCTCGTGTACTGAACATGTATGAAAACTATCCATTTTGGTTTACATTTTTTACGAAGCTTGGATTTCGAGTGGAATTATCCCCCGTATCGTCAAAGGATATCTACGAAATGGGAATGGAAACTATTTCATCTGATACGGCTTGTTATCCGGCAAAATTAGTGCATGGGCATATAAAGTGGCTAGTTAATAACGGAGTTAAATTAATATTTTATCCATGTATAAATTACGAAATCAAGGAAGATCCTACAGCTCAAAACCATTATAACTGCCCGATTGTCGCAACGTATCCTGAGGTCATAGCCAACAATATGTATGACATATTTGAAGACAACGAAGTTCGATTTCTTCACCCATTTCTTCCATACGACGATGACATGAGATTAAGCAGACGGCTTTATGAAGTTTTCCGAAATCTTCATATTAGCTTTACTGAAATTCATAAAGCAGTAAAAGAAGCCCGAAAAGAAGATAAACGGTTTAAAGATGACATTAAAAAGCATGGTGCTTTCGCTGTAAAAACTATAAAAGAACACAATAAAAAAGCAGTGATATTGGCAGGACGCCCATATCATCTCGACCCAGAAATCAACCATGGAATCGATCAACTAATAAATTCATTTGGATTTGCCGTGCTGACAGAAGATTCAGTAGCACACTTTACTAAGCTGAATCGTCCGATTAGGGTATTGGATCAATGGATGTACCATACAAGATTATACAGGGCAGCAGAGATGGCAGGTAAGAATGAAGATATAGAACTTGTACAGCTTAATTCCTTTGGGTGTGGCTTAGATGCTGTGACGACTGATCAAGTTGAAGAAATATTGACAAATAAGAATAAACTCTATACTGTTTTAAAGATAGATGAAGGATCAAACTTGGGTGCAGTGCGGATAAGGATTCGTTCATTAAAGGCGGCAATAGAGGAACGAGAAAAGAACAATATCAAACCGAATAATTCAGAGAAAGCTTTTATTAGAAGATTATTTACTCACAAAATGAAAAAAGACTATACAATCCTAATTCCGCAGATGTCTCCAATACATTTTGAATTGCTGGCACCAGCGGTAAATCATAGCGGTTATAAAGTTGAGCTGCTGCCATCTGTAGATTCCCATGCTGTGGAAGAAGGCTTGCGATATATTAACAATGATGCATGTTATCCGACAATTGTGACTTTAGGACAGATAATTTCTACTCTGAAATCAGGGAAATACGACCTTGACAAAACTGCTGTTTTTATGTCACAGACTGGTGGAGGATGTCGAGCCAGCAATTATGTGGCACTGCTGAGAAAAGCATTAATTGATTTAAAACTTGAACAGATTCCTGTTGTTTCTGTTAATATGTCAGGATTAGAGAAGAATCCGGGTTTTAAATTCACTATACCAATGATAAAAAGAGCACTCATGGCTTTGGTTTACGGCGATGTTCTTATGAAGGTGCTTTATGCAACAAGGCCTTATGAGATGGTAGAGGGTTCTGCAAATGCTCTTTATAAAAAATGGTCACAGGCTGCAATAAACAATATTAAAAAAGGCAGTATGAGAAAGTTTAAGAGTAATATCAATAAAATAGTTGAAGATTTTGACAAACTACCTTTAAAGGATATAAAAAAGCCTAAGGTAGGTGTTGTAGGAGAAATTCTTGTCAAATACCATCCTAATGCAAACAATGATATTGTCGGCATTATCGAAGAAGAAGGTGGAGAGGCGGTTGTATTAGATTTAATTGATTTCTTTTTGTATGGTATGTATAGTAAGGAGTACAATTTTAGATATTTATCCGGAAAATATAGTACGATGCTCTTAAATTCTGCAGCTATCAAGGTTATAGAATATTTCCGATCACCTGCAAGAAAGGCTTTAGAGAAAAGCAACCGGTTTGAACCACCCTTACTCATTGAGGATATGGCGAAAAAAGCCAGCAAAATTGTGTCATTAGGAAACCAATATGGTGAAGGCTGGCTGTTGACCGGAGAAATGGTAGAGCTAATAGATAGTGGTGTTGAAAATATAGTATGTCTGCAGCCTTTTGCATGTCTTCCAAATCATGTTACAGGTAAAGGTATGCTGAAAGCTCTAAGGGATTATAATCCATTAACTAATATAACGGCAATAGATTATGACCCTGGAGCAAGTAATGTAAATCAACTTAACCGTATTAAGCTAATGATGGCTACAGCTTACAAAAATATGGAAAAAACATATAAGCGTGTTGATATTGTGCGCAGTGAACCTATTGATGTAACCGAGGAAACAGCCTAATTCTAGCAATGAGTAAAAATGGCAATGATGATGCTTATATGTTATAATGTGCTTGAATTCATATGAACATTAGCAACTTTAATAAAAAATCATGAATGCAAAATCATAATACAAAATCATTCAATTTATACAAGGGGGATAGTTTGATGGGAAGACATGGAACAATTGCAAATAGAAAAGCTTCTCAGGATTCAAAAAGGGCACAAATTTTTACGAAATATGCAAGAGCTATTACAGTAGCAACTAGGAACGGCGGCGGCGATCCTGATTACAATATAGCGCTAAAGCATGCTATCGATAGGGCTAAAAGCATAAACATGCCTAATGATAATATTAATAGGGCGATTAAAAAAGGAACCGGGGAGCTTGCTGGAGAAATGTATGAACCAGGAAGCTTCGAAGGATATGGAGCAGGAGGTGTAGCTGTAATAGTTGATGTCCTTACTGATAATAAAAACAGAACAACTGCTGCTATGAAACATGCATTTGATAAATATGGCGGAAATCTGGGCGTTCCGGGGTGTGTTTCATATATGTTTGAGCGGAAAGGAATAATTATCATAGAAAAAACAGATGCTATTGATGAGGATACTTTGATGGAAGCAGCCCTTGAATACGGTGCTGAGGACATTCTAACACATGATGACAGTTATGAGATCCAGACATCACCGGAAACCTTTAACCCTGTTTCTGAAGCATTAAAAGCAGATGGTTATGAATTCGTGGAAGCGGACATAGAATATGTTCCGTCCATTGAAGCTACTCCAACAGACGAAACTGATATCAAAAATCTTAAAAAGATGATAGAAATACTTGAAGAAAACGATGATGTGCAAAAAGTATATACAAATTCTTCAATTGACTTAGAATAATTGTAACATTTAGGTTTAAACCTTCATATATCAATATCAAAATAAGTCGAGCTTTATGCAATAATTGGATTTGTAAATTGGCGAAGAATAGTATATAATAAGACTGAAAATAAAAATGATAAAAATTAATCCTGAAGTGCTCGTTAAGGATTTATAATTCAACCTACGTATTGACCTTGGGAACTCGGGTTTCCCCAGCCTATGTCAAGCCTCCAATGCGAGGAAGACAGAAGCAGGAACAGAGTACCCCCCTATCTGAGATAGGGTGTGAATTATATCCTGACGACATGTTCGGGATTTTTTTATGTTTTAATGGAAATATTAAATATTGAGTGCTTTAAAATTTGTTTTAAACAGTATTTAATCCAACCATTTCCACTTTTTATTTGATATAATGTAATATCGTATTGTTTTTAACAACTCTTTGGAATAAAATCTATATGGATTATGGGCGTATGGACTATAAAACATTAATGTACTTGGAGGAACGGATGAATTATAAAAGTGATATTCAAATTGCTCAGGAAACAGAACTAAAGCTTATACAGCAAATTTCGAATCGACTTTCTATAAAAGAAGATTATTTAGAATGCTATGGGAAATACAAGGGAAAAGTCGATTATAATATACTGGAAGAATATAAAGATAAGAAAAACGGAAAATTAATTTTGGTTACAGCTATTAATCCAACTCCCGCTGGCGAAGGTAAAACCACAACGACAGTCGGGCTGGGGGATGCTCTAAATAAACTTGGGAAAAAAACTGTAATGGCATTGAGGGAACCGTCTCTTGGACTAGTCTTTGGTATCAAGGGTGGAGCGGCTGGAGGAGGTTACGCTCAGGTAGTACCTATGGAAGATATTAATCTTCATTTTACAGGTGATATTCATGCAGTGACGACAGCAAATAATTTAATTGCAGCTTTATTGGACAACCATATTCAGCAAGGGAATCAGCTGGGCATTGATATTAGAAGAATTATCTGGAAAAGATGTCTTGATATGAATGATAGGCAGTTAAGATTTATAGTAAACGGGCTTGGGGGTAAAGTAAACGGAACTCCCAGAGAAGATGGATTTGACATTTCGGTTGCATCAGAAATTATGGCAATACTATGTTTGTCAAATGACCTGGAAGACTTAAAAGAAAAAGTATCAAGGATTATAGTAGCTTACAACTATGAAGGAAAACCTGTTACTGTGAGTGATTTAAAAGGACAGGGAGCAGTTGCAGCATTGCTTAAAGATGCACTTAAACCGAATCTGGTTCAAACCTTGGAGCATAACCCTGCCTTTGTGCATGGAGGACCTTTTGCTAATATCGCCCATGGATGCAATAGCGTAATGGCTACAAAAATAGCCCTGAAGCTGGGTGACTATGTTGTAACGGAAGCAGGCTTCGGCGCGGACCTGGGGGCAGAAAAATTTATTGATATCAAATGTCGACTCAGCGGTTTGCAGCCTGATGCAGTAGTGATTGTTGCAACAGCCAGAGCGTTGAAATTTCATGGAGGAATACAAAAATCTGATATTTGTAATGAAAACATACCTGCATTGGAACAAGGAATAGGCAACCTATTAAAACATGTTGAAAATATAACCAAGGTATTTGGACTTCCAGCAGTTGTCGCAATCAACCGCTTTCCTACGGATACAGAAGAAGAATTAAAATATATAGTAAAAAGATGCAATGAACTTGGAGTTAGTGCAATCCTATCCGAAGTGTGGGGAAAGGGGAGCAGCGGTGGAATAGAGCTTGCAGAAGAGATAATCAGAGTTATAGATGAAAATAAAAACAATACTGAATTTAGGTTTGCATATGATAATAATCTGCCTATAAAGGATAAGATAGAGGCTATCGCTAAAAAAATATATGGAGCAGATGGAGCAGACTATACAGGTAATGCGTTAAAGCAGATAAAGGAAATTGAGGATCTTGGATATGGTAATATTCCGGTTTGTATAGCTAAAACCCAATATTCACTTTCCGACGATGCAGCTAAATTAGGACGACCAGAAGGTTTTAGAATTACCGTTAGAAATATAAAACCAGCAATCGGAGCAGGTTTTATTGTCGCATTAACTGGAGATATAATGACTATGCCAGGTCTTCCAAAAAAACCGGCTGCCGAACAAATAGACGTAGATAGAACTGGAAAAATTCATGGATTATTTTAGGAGAATAAATTATGCTTAATAAAACTTGTTATGAATTTATTGATGCTTTAGCCTCAAAAGCACCGATACCTGGTGGTGGAGGGGCGTCTGCTTTGGCAGTTTCTATTGGGGTTGCTTTAGGATGCATGGTTGGAAACCTTACAATTGGAAAGAAAAAATATGCTGATGTAGAGGAGGATATACTAGAGTTGCTGAGAAAATCTAAAGCATTGATAGATAGAACTAATAAACTAGTCCAGGATGATGCTGAGGCATTTGAGCCACTTTCAAAAGCTTATAGCCTACCTTCAGAAACAGAACAACAACGTATTAATAAAGAGAAAACTCTCCAAAAAGCACTTATTAGAGCGACAATAGTGCCGCTTGAAATTGCCGAATGCTGCCTGGAGGGACTGAAACTTATAGAACAATATGCAAAAAAAGGAAGCAGCTTGGTTATCAGTGATGCAGGGGTAGGTGCGGTGCTTTGTAAGTCCGCATTACAGGGAGCAAAGCTCAGCGTTTTGATAAACCTTAAGCTAATGAAGGATGAAACATTAAAAAAAGAACTGCAGAGTAGAATAGCAGCCATTGAGGCAGAAGGCCTAATATTGGCTGATAAGATTTATCAGGACGTGGAGGAACGAATATGCTCTTAACTGGAAACAAACTATTTTATAAAATAAAAAATGAAATTATTCAAAATATAAGTGAGCGAAAACAACAGGGGTTAATTATACCAAAGTTATCCATATTGAGAGTAGGGGAAAGGGCTGAAGATATTGCATATGAATCGAGTATTTTGAAATATTGTTCTGAAACTGGCATTGAGGCCGATGTCATAGCACTTAATCAAAATATATCCATGACTGATTTTATTAATACGCTGAATCGAATCAATGAAGACAAGAATGTACACGGGATTTTAATTTTCAGGCCTTTACCTGAGCAGCTCGACCAGGATATTATTAATCGCACGATAAAGCCAGAAAAAGATATAGACTGCATGAATCCGATAAACGCGGAGAAAGTCTTTGAGGGCAGTGAAGATGGAATTCCTCCTTGCACTCCGGAGGCGGTAATCACATTATTAAAACATTATAATATCGAACTGTCAGGCAAAAACGTAGTGATAGTCAATAGAAGCATGGTTTTAGGCAAACCACTTGCTATGCTTTTTCTTATTGAAAATTCCACGGTTACCATCTGCCATTCAAAGACTGTAAACTTGGCTCAAATTACTGCAAGAGCAGATATTGTAGTAACAGGAATCGGAAAGAGCCGTTATTTCGGCAAAGAGTATTTCAACAAAGATTCAATTGTGATAGATGTCGGAATAAATGAAGAAAACGGAAGCATTTATGGGGATGTTAACTTTAAAGAAGTATCTGAACATGTTGCCGCGATTACACCCGTTCCTGGAGGGGTCGGTACGATTACTTCAATAATCCTACTTAAGCATGTGCTGAAAGCTATGGAGATGCAGCAGTGATTAATAAAGCAATATTATATAAAACAAGCATTTTAAATGATCTTTGATAGTAATGATGGTAGCACTTATGATAGCACTTAAAAAACAGTGTAATAGGGCTAACATAACATAAAGATATGTAGAAAATAATAAGATTGCGAAAACATCTTCACGGTAGCCATAGCCCCAGAAGGTTGTACGCGAATATTACATATTTAGCATTACGTAAAAACACGTATGAACCTGCAGGCATGTCATATCGTGAAATTAAATCGTAAGGGAGGAAAAAATGGCAAAAATAACAACACTCAAGTTGCAGGAAATGAAGGATAAGGGTGAAAAAATCACTATGGTAACGGCATATGATTACTCTACCGCCTGCTTAGTTGAAAAAGCAGGGATTGATGTCATCCTAATCGGAGACTCATTAATGATGACAATGCTGGGTGATGATTCTACTGTAGCATGTACTATGGATCAGATGATACATCACACCAAGCCGGTAGTGTTAGGTGCTCCAAATACTCATATCGTTACTGACATGCCCTTTGGATCCTACAATGTATCAAAGGAAGAAGCTATCAAAAATGCTACTAGAATGCTCAAAGAAGGAAGATGTGATGCTGTAAAGCTTGAAGGGGGCAGAGAAATAGCAGAAACTATTAAAGCAATAGTAGATGCAGGAATTCCAGTTATGGGTCATATAGGCTTAACCCCTCAAACAGTATCAATGCTGGGAGGCTTTAAAGTTCAGGGAAAAGGCGATGCTGCCAAGGATGTGCTGGAGGATGCTCTTGCAGTGGAAGCGGCCGGTGCATATTCAATTGTGTTGGAATGCATTCCTGAGCAGTTAGGAAAGCTTATTACAGAAAAACTGCGAATTCCCACAATTGGAATTGGCGGTGGCAGATTTACAGATGGACAGGTAATGGTTTATCACGATATGGTAGGATTGTTTGAAAAATTTATTCCAAAATTTGTAAAACAATATATAAATCTTGGTCCAGAAATAATAAAAGCATTGGAAACATATAAAGAAGAAGTTAAATCTGGTGCATTTCCTGGGGAAGAGCATACCTTTGGAGGAGTTTTAGAAGAAGAATTAAAACGACTTTATTAGATGGCAGGTAATATAAAGAGTGTTCCCTGCTTTCGCGTAAGGGAAAGAGAGGTAAGCATATGAAAATTGCAATTATCGGTGCAGGTGCTATGGGATGCCTGTATGGAGCAAAGCTATCTGAATCTCCCGAAAACGAAGTAATTCTTATTGACATATGGAAGGATCATATAGAAACAATCAATGAGAAGGGCCTTATTATAGAGGAAAACGGGGAAACGATTCATTATGACAGGCTTAAAGGAACTCTCGATGCTTCCGAAGCAGGAATCTGCGACCTTGCTATTGTATTTGTAAAGTCAACATTAACAAGTGAAGGAATTAAAAGCAATAAAGCAGTTTTTGGTCCCGACACTGTTGCATTAACACTGCAGAATGGATTGGGCAATATCGATATTATCAGTAATGAGATAGGATCCCAAAACGTTATTGGCGGTACTACTGCTCATGGCGCAACAGTACTGGGCCCCGGGCGGATATTCCATGCAGGAAACGGAAAGACTATAATTGGAGAATTAAGCGGTGAGACAACAAACCGTATTAGAATCATTGCTGATACTTTTATTAAAGCTGGTTTGGAAACGGAAATTTCGAATAATGTATTAGGTCTTATCTGGGATAAACTGCTTGTTAATGTAGGAATAAACGCTTTAACAGGAATTACAGGTCTTAATAACGGGGAGCTGCTGGATTACCCAGAAATTGAAATACTACTTGAAGCAGCAGTACAAGAGGCACATTCGGTAGCTATCGCTAAGGGGATAAAGCTAAGCTATCCTGACACAGTAGGTCATACAAAAGAGGTTTGCAAGGCTACTGCTGCAAATAAATCATCTATGCTGCAGGACATATTAAATAAGAAGAAAACAGAAATAGATATGATTAATGGTATGATTGTTCAGGAAGGCGCTTCCCTGGGTATCAGCACCCCTGTAAATCTGACCTTGACTAATTTAATTCGATTCATTCAAAGGGGAATAGAATAAGTAAAGAAATAAATACATATATTTATTCTACATATCTTTTGACAAATATATTTGAAAAAAATATTTTAGGCAAATACTTTTTGTTAAAAATAAAAAGATACTGAGTTTAATCAAAATTACTAAAATATACTTCAATTTCAGTATTTTCAATAATTAAATCGGCTAAAGGGAGATAAGATTATGTCAGAAAATCATAATAAGATAAAATATGCAGTATCATTCAAAGATCAGTTTACACTCCGAGGCATGATCATAGGATCAGCTGGCGCCGCAGTTTTAACTATGAGTTCAATGTATGTTGCATTAAAGATGGGGGCATTGCCTTGGCCTATCATTTTTGTCGCATTAGTATCGATGTTCTGTCTTAAGCTGTTTGGGAATGCTAATATAAATGAAATAAATGTTACTCATACAGCTATGTCCGCAGGTGCCATGACAGCTGGCGGACTTGCATTCACTATTCCAGGCATTTACATGTTGAATCCTGAAGCAAATCTAAGCATGAGTGTATTATTTGCGACAGTGTTTGGCGGTGTATTATTAGGGCTGATATTTACCGCACTTATCTATAAATATTTTATTGTTATGAAAGAATTGCCATATCCTATGGGACAAGCTGCAGCAGAAACACTGATTGTAGGTGATGAAGGCGGGAAAAAAGCCTGCATCTTATTTTCATCATTAGGCTTAGCCGCGGTTTTTACTTTTCTTAGAGATGGTATGACATTAATTAATTTAAGGAATATAATACCCCAATCATTTATGAATTCCGGATTAGTCTCAAAAGGGATTCTCGCAGGAATTTGGCTGTCACCGATGCTGGTAGCTGTAGGTTATATAATAGGGCCTGTTTTCATAGGCGTATGGTTCCTGGGTGCTATTATCGGTGATTTCGGGATTGTGCTTAGTGGGACAAGTTTCGGTTTTTGGGATGCAGAAACAGCTTCAAGTATTAAGTCCTCTTTAGGTATCGGACTAATGGTAGGTACAGGGGTCGGAATAATTATCAAGGGTATTATACCAAAAGCTAAGGAAATATTTGGACCTATGTTCAGTAAAGATGCAATATCACAGGGTATTTTAAATATGAGATGGGCTCCAATAGTACTGGTAATTATTGCATTTATTTTAACTTTCGTATGCGACATGGGTATTATCGCCAGTATTGTTACGATACTTGGCGTATGGCTAACTACCGCTATGTCCTCTCAAATAGTAGGTCAGACTGGTATAAATCCGATGGAAGTTTTTGGGATAATCATATTGATTGCAGCTAAGGCGGTTACCAGCATGGGGCAGACAGAAGCCTTTTTGGTAGCAGCTGTCGTTGCTATCGCATGCGGTCTTGCCGGAGACGTTATGAATGATTTTAAAGCGGGGCATATCCTTCATTCAAATCCTATAGCACAGTGGCTTGGCGAATGTATTGGAGGATTAGTCGGCGTTTTTGTTTCGGTAGGGGTTTTCTATGTGTTATTAACTGCTTATGGACCGACAGCCTTTGGAAATCCTGAATTGTTTAATGCTCCTCAGGCAGGAATGGTAGCTGCTATGGTTGGTGGAATTCCTCATTTGACTTCATTTATTATAGGACTGATTCTGGGTTGTGTGTTATACTGTGTAAACTTTCCGGTTATGACACTCGGACTTGGTGTCTATCTGCCATTCTATCTGTCAGCAACAGCATTTCTAGGCGGTGCTTTAAAGTTTATCATAGAAAAAGCTGCGCCAACATGGAACAAAAAAGGGACTGGTTTGATTATTGCATCCGGTATCCTCGGAGGAGAAGCTGTAATCGGAGTAATAATAGCTCTGATTCAGGCAATCCAAGGTATGAGCGCAATTTAAGCTATGTGACAGAGTTTATCATACATGACAGAGTTTTAAGCATATGTGACAGATGAGAACTTTCATTATCGATCTGTTCTCATCCTGTCACCCATGGAGGAATCAAATTGAAAGAAATAAAGATTACAGATATAAAAGGAATTAAAATTGGTAATGCGCAGGACATTATAGGCGGTACAGGCTGTACTGTTATAATTTGCGAAAACGGAGCATATGCAGGTGTAGATGTTAGGGGTGGAGCGCCTGCCTCAAGAGAAACAGAGCTATTAAAACCGGTAAATCTGGTTGACCAGATTCACGCTTTTGTGCTTAGTGGTGGCAGTGCATACGGTCTTGATGCAGCATCAGGAGTAATGGCATATCTGGAAGAAAGAGGAGTGGGCTTTGATACAGGCGCTGGAGTTGTTCCTATAGTATGCGGAGCATCCCTTTTTGATTTGGCTCTAGGAGATTCAAAATGCCGGCCAGATAAAAAAATGGGGTATGAAGCTTGTAAAAACGCAGAAACTGGACAATTCTCTGAGGGAAATGCAGGAGCTGGGACTGGTGCCGCTGTCGGTAAATTCATGGGAATTGCTCATATGATGAAAAGTGGGCTTGGAATTCATGCTGTTTCCATAGGAAAACTACAGGTAGCAGCTGTTGTTGCGGTAAATGCTTTAGGAGATATAATTGATATTGATACAGGAAGAAGGATAGCAGGACTTCTCAATGAAGATAATACAGAACTTTCTAATACTGAGGAAGCGATGTACGCTCAGTATTCTGAAGACAAAAACGTATTCAGCGGAAACACAACAATTGGTTGTATCGTTACAAATGCAAAGCTAAGCAAGGCTCAAGCTAATAAGATTGCTTCAATTGCACATAACGGGTTTGCACGTGCAATCAGACCGGTACATACTATGTTTGATGGTGACACCATATTCGCAATGGCTACGGGAGAAATAGAGGTTATGCCCGATGCAGTCGGTGCCCTTGCCGCTGAAGTTATGGCAAGAGCAATTAATCGTGCTGTCAGAGCAGCAGAACCTGCCTATGGATTAAAAGCAGCCAGGAATATTAATTTGTAGGCTGTACTTCTAAAATAGTTGCAAGATAGCATAAAGATGCATATTTTCCTATTATAGATTTTTTATCGGCACAAAATGTGCTTTTCTCTGGTCAAATGTTGCCAGATACCTAATACCGGCTGATTTTATCATATCTATACCACGATCAAGGCAATATCCTAGGGAACGTGGTATGTGAGCATCGGAACCTATAGTGACAATTTCACCGCCAAGTTCGATATAGCGTTGTAATATTTTCTTAGATGGTGTTGTATCCTCCAAACCGAAACGATAGCTTGATGTGTTGATTTCAATTCCTTTACCATCGTAAATAATTATTTTTAATATTTCATCTACTAAATCCATGTAGACTGAGGGTGATGTTATACGTTCGGCATAACGGTCGATAACATTTATATGTCCCAGTATGTCATACTCCTTATACGATTTAAGACAATTCAGCATGTAAGTATAAAAAGCTATATAAGAATCCTCGATAGAGCGACCTTCAAAGAAAGCTTTACTGTTTAAATCCATTCCCTCCGCACAATGAAAAGAGCCAAGTATAAAATCATAATCATAGGACTTTGCAGCTGTTATGCATTTTTCAAGGGTCTTTCCGTGCTGGATTCCCATTTCGATTCCTTTAACAACTTTAATCCTTCCTTTGTAAGTCTCTTTTGCTTCATTCAAGGACTTGTGATATCCAAGGAAGTCAATTTCAAAGGGATACTCCTGATCGGGATAATCTGGATCGTAATGATCGGTTATTGCTATCTCCTTAAATCCAAGATTTATAGCGGTTTCAATCATTTCGTTCATTGGTGTGTGGCTGTCATCAGAAAATGATGAATGGGTGTGATAGTCGTACATATGTGTTTAATCTCCTTGTAATTATATGCTTGTACTAGAAAACTGTAGCTGTACTGTATGCCTTATGTTATTATATTATTATATCCATTTATGATAAAATGAACACATTTACTAATTGGACGGAATAACGGTACTAATTATATCAAATAATATTGTGCTTGAAAAGGACATAGAAATGTCGGCGGATTCAAAAGAAAAGCAGCTGATTAAGAAAGCAAAAATGGGAGATGAGAATAGTTTCGAATCTCTTATTTTAGGCTGTCAAGGAAGAGCCTATAATATTGCTTTACAATATTTAAAAAATGAAGATGATGCTCTGGATGCCTTACAGGAAAGCTTTATAAAAATATTCAGGAGTCTTAAGACTTTTAATGGAGACAGCAAATTTGACACATGGGTATACCGTATCGTAGTTAATACGTGCAATGATATGCTTAGAAAAAATAACAGCCGAAAGAACACCGACAGTATCTATTGGAACGATGGCGAGAAGGAGGCGGTTTTGGAAATTCCAGACTCATCGAATGCTCCCGAAGATCTTTATGATAAAAAAGAAAAAAGAGATCATATTTTATCGTGTTTAGAAAAATTAAATCCAGAGCAAAAAGAAATAATAATACTAAGAGATATACACGGCTTTACATATGAAGAAATTAGTGAGATACTTAATTGCTCTATAGGAACAGTAAAATCCAGAATAAACAGATCTAGACTTAGGCTAAGAGAAACCTTGCTGGAACAAAGTTAGGATATATTGCGTCTAATAACATATAGACATAAGAAAAAGGTGATTTTATGACGAGACGTGGGTATAAAGGAGGGGGAGCGTAATGAAATGCGATAAAACTAGAGAGATGCTCTCACTTTATATTGATAAAATGCTTGACGATAACCTGAAAAAGGAGATTGAAGAGCATATTTCAACTTGTAATTTATGCAAAAAGGAATATGATGATATTATGGAAATTGTAACTCATCTGAATGAAGTAGAGATGGTATCAGTTCCTAAGTCATTTGAACATAGACTGAAAAATGCATTGCAGCATGAAAGATCGAAGATTTCCGATTCTAAAATTATTGCAATATCGGATAAGAAGAAAAATAAGCTGCGGATGCTCACTTCAATTGCCGCAATATTTGCTGTAGGACTTATATCCGTTGGATTGTACCAGGATATTATTGGAGGTGTGACGGACCAACTTGACGGAACAGCTCAATTAGCTCAAGATCAAGTCATGCAAGAACGAGTCATGAATAATGAAACGGAATCAGATTTATATAATAGTAAATTGTATAAATCTAATTTAGATGAAGCTATTGATGAAAAACAAAAATTTGAAATTAAGTTGGACGTTGCCGATGATGTGCAATCATCTGATGCGTTAAAACCTCGTATGAGCATATATGGATATACTGATGATAACTCTGAGCCGGGCAGCACAAAGGCACTGGTACCTGAAAATTATGTTGATAATCCAAGTGTTGATGGGGATTCTGACGGATATTCCAAAGACTACTCAACTATGATGACATCAGAGGAATTTAGTCGTGCTTTGACAATACAAGCTATTGAAAGAAATGTTGCGGCTGTACAGTTTTACAAAGGCTTAATTGAAGATAATCTCAGAGATTTTAATTATGAGATTTTAGAATCTGATTTCGTTCAAGCAGGGGAATGTAGGTTTAGAATATATATTTTTAATAGTAAAGAAGGCTATGTTTTCAATGAAGAAATAATCGCTATAGGCAAGGATGGTGAAATTGAATTTATTTATACCAATGAATTTATGGGGTTATAAAATATGAAGATAATAATTATTGATGGCAACAGTCTGATAAATCGTGCTTATTATGCAATGCAGCGACCAATGATAACAAAAACCGGACTGTACACTCAGGGAGTGTACGGTTTTCTTAATATGTTGAATAAAATTAAAAATGAATATAAACCTGACTATCTCACAGTTGCGTTTGATAGTAAGGCTCCAACCTTCCGACATAATGAATATGCAGATTACAAAGCAGGAAGGAAAAAAATGCCTCCTGAGCTTGCAATGCAGATTCCGTTGTTGAAAGAGATCTTGGAGGCAATGAAAATAAAAATCCTGGAAATGGACGGATATGAAGCTGATGATATTATAGGTACAATAGCAAAAAAAGCTGAAGAAGAAGGCTTAGATGCTATAATCATTACAGGAGATAAGGATGAATTGCAGCTTGCAACAGAGCGAACCAAAGTAGTCATCACAAAGAAAGGTATTTCTGAATTTGAACTTTACGATGAAGCTGCAATGATAGAAAAATATGGATTTACACCTAATCAGTTTATAGATTATAAAGGACTGATGGGTGATCAATCTGACAACATACCAGGTATACCCGGAGTAGGTGAGAAAACTGCACGCAAACTTATACAAAAATTTGGAAGCATTGCAAATCTTATAAACAATACCGATAAGATTTCGGGAAAAGCTTTAAAAGAAAAGATTGAAGAAAATGCTCAGTTGGCTTTGATGTGCAGGCGTTTAGCCACTATTTACACTGAGGTTCCTATTGAAATAGATTTTAAAGAATTTATCGTAGAGGAACCGGATTATGATGCATTAATAGACTTGTATAGCAAGCTGGAATTTAATAGTTTCCTGAAAAAAATGAATATAAGTGAAAAAGGTGCAACCCTAAATGCTCAGGAAATTACCAGTAAAACTTCATCAGATGAAATAGGAAATCTTACTAATTACAGCATGATAGCTGATAAGAGATCGGAACATCACGTCTTTGCTAAAACCAGAGATCGCAAGAACGTAAAACAAGTTCAAATTCGGGATGAAGCTGGATTGAAACAATTGGAAGAGGAACTTAATAAAGATCCAAAGATTATCATAAAGGTATTCAATGATTGTAATCACAGAGACACACCTCATATTTACGGAATATCTATTCTGTCAACTAATATAAGTTTTTTCATTAAACTGGAAAGCTCCGATTTATTAAAATCATTAATGATATTGCTGTCTAATAAAGAAGTAAAAATTCTAGGACATAATCTCAAAGAGGATTATTATGCTATTCTGGCTAATGATTTGAATGGTTTCTTAATGCCAAAAAAGAACGAAGGCAGTATATTTAATACTGAATTTGATACAATGCTGGCACAATATCTTATTGATCCTTCAAGAAGCAATTACAGCCTTAAGGCAATGATGCTTGAACATTTTCACGAACAAATAGAAGACGAATCTGATTTCATGAAGGAAAATGCTCAGATTGGATTTTTACCCCAATCAGATCAAATTTTTATGGATTATGGGACAAAGTGGTGTGTTGCAGTAGAAAAATTAACTCCAATATTAAATGATATTTTAATAAATGAGGATCTGGAAACAGTATTTTACGAGATAGAGCTGCCGTTGACTGAAGTATTGGCATCAATGGAAAACAATGGCTTTGCTGTAGATAGGAAAGAACTCGTAGATGCAGGGGATACTATAGGAAAAAAGATCAATGAATTGACTGCAAGGATCCATGAACTGGCTGGAGAAGAATTTAATATAAATTCTCCTCAACAACTAGGAATTATCTTATTCGAAAAATTGAATCTTCCCTTTGCCAAAAAGACAAAAAGAGGTTATGCTACAGGAGCCGAGATTTTAGAAAAACTTAAGGGCGAATACGAAATCGTCGATTTGATTCTAGAATATCGTATGTATTCCAAGTTAAAAAGCACATATATAGAAGGACTCCTGCCGCTTATTCACCGGGATAACAAAATTCATCCTCATTTTCAGCAGACTGTTGCAGCAACAGGCCGTATCAGTTGTACTGAACCTAATCTTCAGAATATCCCTATACGTCATGAACTGGGAAGAAAACTAAGGAAGGCATTCGTTCCGGAAAGTGAAGAATATGAGTTGGTCGGCGCTGACTATTCACAAATAGAGCTTCGAATTCTTGCACATTTATCTCAGGATCCACTTTTGATAGATGCCTTTAATAATGGGTATGATATTCATAAAATTACCGCATCCAAGATATTCGGTATACCTGAGGATCAGGTTACACCGCTCCAGAGAAGCAATGCAAAAGCGGTCAACTTCGGAGTTATTTATGGAATGAGTGGGTTCGGGCTGTCAACTGAATTACACATTACCAGAAAAGAAGCTGAAAGGTATATTGGGGAATATTTTAAAAAATATACAAAGGTGAAAGAGTTCCTGGATGGTTTAGTT
Organism: Clostridiales bacterium; assembly: GCA_012838265.1. Lineage (GTDB taxonomy): Bacteria > Bacillota > Clostridia > Peptostreptococcales > Anaerovoracaceae > Anoxybacterium. The sequence goes on along the minus strand of DUPP01000121.1, from coordinate 1,819 downwards.
AGCAGCTGCAGAGAAAAGGGTTATGTTACCACCATTATGAATAGAAAAAGAATCATCCATGAGATAAATGCCAGAAACTATATGGTAAGGCAGGCAGGGGAAAGGCTAGCTATGAACAGTCCAATTCAAGGAAGTGCCGCAGATATTATAAAAATTGCGATGATCAAGGTTTATCGTGAACTAAATAAAAGGTGTGCAAAATCAAAACTTATTCTGCAGGTTCATGACGAATTAATCGTTCAAGCTCATATTGCAGAACTTGACATGATAAAACAACTACTTGAAGATAATATGGAGAATGCTGTAAAATTAAGTGTAGACTTAACTTCAGACCTTTCAACAGGAAAGAGCTGGTATGATTTGAAATAGGGTAAAATGTCATAGCGTCAGTGGAGGGATTTTATGAAAATAATCGGTTTGACAGGCGGAATTGGCTCAGGAAAATCTACAGTTACAGATTATCTAATATCAAAAGGCTTTCACGTGCTAGATGCAGACAAAGTAGCCAGGGAAATTGTAATGCCGGGCTCGGAAATGTTGATACAGCTATCTTCTAACTTTGGTAAGGGTATTCTAAATGAAGACGGCAGTTTGAACAGAAAGAAACTTGGAAGCATAGTTTTTAATGATCCGGAAAAAAAGAAAAAGTTGGACGAGCTTATGCATACCAGAATACTAGAAATAATACATGAAAGAATAGTATTACTTCGAGAAGAATATGAGAACTCAGCAGAAATTGCTATTAAGTCTGATGAGGGTAAAAAAAGAAAGGTGATATTCATAGATGCGCCATTATTGTTTGAAACCGGTCTTGATAAAAGCGTTAGCGAGACATGGGTTATAGATGTGGATGATGAAACCCGAATTAAGCGCATTATGAAACGAGATGGTTTAAGCAGGGATGAAATAGTGATGCGAATAAATACCCAAATGACAAGAGATGAAAAAAAGAAGCGTGCTGATGTACTCCTGGATAATACTGGTGACCTAGAAAAACTATACAGTCAAATTGATCAATTGCTGGAATCGATTTAACCTATCGGAGAATAAGATATGCCAAGAAAAATCATTGCAATTGTTTTAATCCAGATTGTTTCCATTATTAGTTTTATTAGCTGTGGGGAAACAAGCAATTTCCTAGGTGGAGCATCAGAACAGGAGAAAAATATTATTCATTCTTCTGAAGTATCTATTCCAATAGAAAAGCTCCGTACCCTTAACCCTATCATCACAAAGGACGAAGATGCTTATTATATTGGTAAACTGATCTATGAGGGAATGTTTGGGTATGATCAAAATCTCGCTCTGACCAATGTTCTTGCTGAAAGCTATTCGTACTCAGAGGATGGAAGATCTGTTTCCATTCAGTTGAAGAAGGGTATATTGTGGCATGATGGAGAAGAATTGACTGCCAGAGATGTTAAATTTACAATGGATACCCTTACGAGCGCATCAGCCTCAAACAGCACTTTATATAACAATAATTTAATAAATGTTCAAAGCACAAGGTTGGATAGTAATGATCCTTATCGGATAATTGTTCAATTTAAAGAAGCCCGAAATAACTCTATGAATAATCTTACTTTTCCTATAATACCAATGCATCAATTTAGAAATATAAACGATGCAATAAAAGTTGATGTTTCATTCATTCCTATTGGTACGGGACCTTATCGTGTTACAGACTATAATGAGCTTTCACATATTACACTTAAAGGATATAAGGGCTACCATGGTGGAAATACACCCTCGAATACTCTAAAATTTATTATTGTGCCGGAAAAAGATCAAGCTGTAAATTTATTAGATATCAATAGTA
>DUPP01000120.1 GCA_012838265.1 Clostridiales bacterium | reverse complement strand
ATCTCCAAAGCCAAAGAGTTTGCACCTTTAAGCATTAATAATTCTTCAAATATTGCCATGCTTGGTGTGTATATCTCTATGATTAAAACCTTGGAAGAAAACCTTGAGAAAGTCCTAAAGGCCATTCGTTTATTGATTGCTGAAGATATGGCAAAGGACGTACCCATGCTGGCATTGACGCTTGAACTTTTACAAAGCATTCCAGGTATAGGACTTCTCACTGCTGCTACCATTCTGGCTGAGATTGGCGATTTTTCAGCCTTTTCAAAGCCAGGCAAGCTAGTTGCTTATTTCGGTATTGACCCCTCCGTTATGCAGTCAGGTGAATTCACCGGCACACGGAACAAAATGTCCAAGAGGGGTTCGAGACTGCTTCGCAGGGTACTTTTTACAATTGCCCTCGCAAATATCCGTACCAAGCGGAACAAGAAGGCATGCAACTCTGTAATACTGGAGTTTTACAAACAGAAATGCCAGAGCAAGCCTAAGAAGGTGGCATTAGGAGCTGTCATGCGTAAGCTTGTGTGTATCATTTACGCTGTACTTAGGGATAGAAAACCTTACGAATTACGTTCTCCCCAAGAGCATGCTCAAATGCTTACAGCAAGGCATACAGCAGCTTAATAGTACTGTTACTTGATGTTTAGTTTTCAAAGAACAAATTGCTATTTTAGGCCAGCTATTTTATGTCTACTTAACCTGGGTGGTCTTGTTGTTATGCCTTTTTTCAATGTCAGGAGCTTCTAAAAATTCTTAAAGTTTTTTCTTAAAAACTCTTGACTTTAATTAGCTGGTCTTTCTTTATAAGGACAATTCGGGTCGCCCTCTTCAAGATCGTCTATTTCATCGGCCTTTCTTCTTTTTTAATTCAAAGAAATCACATGTAAGCAGGTAAATCCTGTCGGTTTCTAATATTTGTTATAACCAAAATCATATATCAAATCAGTGCTTTAATAAACTAAAGCCAATAAGTGAATGAATGGAGCGGCAAAAAACCGCTCCATCCACTCTTATAGCTACTATAAACGTTTGCCTAAAAAAATATCCGGTTTTCCTACTCCGTTTGCATCAGGCATTACCCCGATGATCTTATATCCCAGCCTTAAGTAAAAGCCGGATTGATGCGTACCAGGAGAAAAGCTTTTAATTTTTCCTGGCAAATCATCGTATAAATCAACATTTGCGAAAGATGTTTCACCATCGCCTCTTTCATCATCGGCGCCCACATGTATTGTCAAGCCGCCTAGCTTTCTTGCTTCATTCTCCAATGCCGCAACAATTGCTCTGCCAATACCTTGCTTTCGTCTATCACTTCGAACGGCTAACGCATGTATTTCAAAGACATTTCCATTATACTCCGGAAGTATGCCTCCCCAGCCAAGCACAATATCGTTTTCAACAGCCGCAAGTAAAGTGTTTTCCGGAATCAGAAGCTTTTTTATTTCATCCAGGGCATCCTGAAGCGTCGGCCAACCAATCGGAATACTGTCAGTCAGTATTTGTGCGGCTTGGATTATCTGGTGTTCGTTTAGTTGAGTCATGTTGATAATTTCCATTTGAAATCCTCCTATTTTCTTTACAGGAATGCAGTATTGGTTGTACTTTTATTTCCAAGATCTATGATGTAATTATCTTTTACAGGCAGAATACTTTCCACTCCGCCATGTGCCCTGTAAATATCCTCTTCATCAGGATGCATATAAAAATAGTCGAAACTACCGTTTCCTGAAATATGATCCGGATCGGCATGTGTATTAAGAAGCATTACTGGCAGTTTTGTGATACTTTCCGCAATTTGCTTTGCATTCGGTGTTTTCATGCCGCTGTCAATAAGCAGTGCCTTTTCTGTGCCGGTCAGTAAGAAAAATCGTACTCCGTTGTCTTCGATCCGCCAGGAAGTATCGTTTATTTGAACAATATCAGCCATAAGTATCCCTCCAAATTATTAATTTATCTTAAACCTGCAACACTCTTGGTATGCAGGATACCCCTGCCGCTCCACATTTTGCTCATCAGTTGCTTATCAATAAAGTCCGTTAATGTCCATGAAATACCACAAGTTACTCTTCCAGCATATTCTTACATACAGAAGTGATCTCTGATATTCCGTCCTTTCTCCAAAGGAAGAGAACATCATCTCCCACCTTCGGTCTGACAGAATCCTTATTAAAGACTTTGCTTAACTTTGCAGGAATTGATAATTCCCAGAACTTCACATAATAAACGTCTCCGTCCACAGCTTCTATGACTCCAAGTCGCTTATCCAAAAGCACCAAAAAACAATGCTGCTTCTAGTTTTTGGTTAAAAATGTTTCAGCCCGTAGAGTGCATACACCGGTTACAAACTAATTGGATGTTTCAGTTTTCTGCTGAGCTTTTGCCGGATACGTTAATGGTCCATTACAGCTTATATTTTTGATCAAAGCCATAAGTATCCTCCCCCAAACTACTTACTTATTTATTTTAAAATGGAAGCAGAATTTATTTCCAGTAATAATAATAATACAGTACGCCCAACACTTTTTAAAAATAAATTTTAACTAAAAAAAGTATCCATCAAAGCAAACAGACACTTCCGGGGTTATGTCTCATATGGGATCTTCTGCGGAACAGGTATGATTTTACATTATGAGGAAGAAAGCATCACGGCAGGATACCCCCGCCGCTGCAATCTACACATAGCTTGAGCCGAATAGATTAATGTCTTGGGCTGATTTTTTGAACCTTACGTTTACGGGAACATATCAATTGAATTTTGACAGTTTTTATAAAATCCGAGGAATACGGGAACATATCCACTAAATTAT
>DUPP01000012.1 GCA_012838265.1 Clostridiales bacterium | reverse complement strand
TTTGGTTCCTTTGAATCCAGTTGAAAAGGATTCTTGCCTATCTCATTAAGCCTGGGATCGTATCTATAAAGATGCCAGTATCCGCACTCTACTGCCTTTTTCTCTTCTCTTATACTGGTTGACATGCCACTTTTTATCCCATGGCTAATGCATGGAGAGTATGCGATGATTAATGACGGCCCCTTGTAGCTTTCTGCTTCACGGATAGCTTTTATGGTATGGTTCATGTTCGCTCCCATGGAAATCTGAGCTACATAAACATTGCCATAGGTTATTGCCATAAGTCCTAAATCCTTTTTTCTAGCCAGCTTTCCGTTAAATGCAAACTTTGCAACCGCACCTGCTGGTGTGGCTTTAGATGCCTGGCCGCCCGTGTTGGAATACACCTCAGTGTCCATCACAAAAATATTAATGTCATCTCCTGTAGAAAGCACATGATCTAGGCCTCCGTACCCGATATCATAAGCCCAACCGTCTCCTCCAATCATCCAAATAGATCTTTTTTCCAGATAATCCGACAGGGAATTAATTTGCTGAAGAATCGCGCTTCTGGACAAATCAGTCTGTTTTAGCAGTTTCTTAATAGTCTCAGATATTGTAAGCGACCTTGGACCATCATCATAGTAATCAAGCCAATCTCTGAATTCTTTTTTTAACGGCTCTTCAATTTGATTATCATTTATAGCCTGCTGGATCAAAGCACTTAACCTTTCTCGTAATTGCCTTACACCAAGATACATTCCGTATCCATATTCTGCGTTATCTTCAAACAGTGAATTGGCCCAGGCAGGACCCCTGCCGTTTGAATTTGTGGCATAGGCGATAGACGGTGCGCTTGCACCCCAAATAGACGAACAGCCAGTTGCATTCGCAATCATCATGCGTTCTCCGAAAAGCTGCGTTAATAAACGAATATATGGTGTTTCTCCGCATCCGGGACAAGCGCCGCTAAATTCAAGGAGAGGGCGGATGAACTGACTGCCTTTTACTGTAAAACGATTCATAAGATCAGGCTTTTCCGTAAGTGTCATAGAAAATTCCCAGTTTTCGTTCTCTGCTTCTATCTCCTGTTCTGCAGGTTTCATAATCAAGGCCTTTTCCTTTGTCGGGCATATATCTGCGCAGTTGCCGCACCCAGTGCAGTCAAGGGGACTTATTTGGACGCGGAAATGGTAAGATTCAATGCCTTTTCCAACTGCAGGCTTCGTTTTATAAGATTCCGGTGCCCGCCTTTTTTCTTCTTCATCTAAAAGGAACAAACGTATTGTTGCATGAGGGCATATATAGGAGCACTGACCGCATTGGATGCATTGCTCAATTTGCCACTGGGGTAAACTTGGTGCGATTCCGCGCTTCTCGTATGCTGTGGTGCCAAGGGGATATGCACCGTCTTCCATTCCTAAAAAAGTACTGACTGGAAGGTTATCTCCTTCATTGCGGGCCATGACTTTCTGGATTCGATTTACAAATTCTGGTTCATCCTCATTATCAGTGTCATAATCCCCTGTATCATCGGATATGTCAATCCAATGTGGAGGTACGGTAATTTTAACTAAAGAATCAATCCCTCGATCAACTGCTTTAATATTCATTTGCATTATTTCTTCGCCTTTGTGGCCGTAGGCCTTTTTTATGGAATCCTTGAGCAGGCTTACAGCTTGCTCAACCGGTATTATCCCAATCAGCTTAAAAAAGACTGCCTGCATAATCATGTTAATCCTGTTCCCAAGGCCGATTTCAGATGCAATTTTTTCGGCATCGACGATATAGAATTGAATATTGTTTGCAGCCAGATATTTTTTAAGCTTTGCAGGGAGGTTTTCTTCCAGTGTTTCATGAGAAAAATCGCAATTTAAAACGAAAATACCTCCGGGCTTTATGCTCTGGGTTAAATCAAAATTATTTAGAAAATATTTATTATGACAGGCAACATAATCAGCCTCATATACAAGATAGGTAGAGCGAATAGGGTTTTTACCAAATCTCAGATGAGATACTGTTGTACCGCCTGATTTTTTACTGTCATAAGAGAAGTATGCCTGCACATGCAGATCGGTATTGTTTCCGATTATCTGACAGGCTGATTTATTAGCACCGACCGTGCCGTCAGACCCAAGCCCCCAGAACTGGCAGCTGACAGTCCCATCGTTTACGGGTCTGAATGATGTATCTGCGGGAAGAGAAGTATTTGTAACATCATCCGTAATTCCAATGGTAAAGTTATTCTTTGGCTCAGGTGACTTAAGGTTATTTAAAACGGCGAGAATCTGTGGTGGTGTAGTATCTTTTGAACCAAGACCATATCTGCCGCCTATGATTATGGGCTTATCCTTTCTTCCCGAAAACACTTTACAAACATCAAGATATAGCGGTTCTCCGGTTGCGCCGGGCTCTTTTGTCCGATCAAGCACTGCAATTCGCTCTACGCTTGAAGGAAGTATATTAAAAAAGTGTTTTTCTGAAAAAGGTCTATAAAGTCGAACTTGAATTAATCCAACCTTTTCGTCTTTGCTTTCAAGATAGTCAATTGTTTCCTTAATAGTGTCGCAAACCGACCCCATTGCTACAATGATATTCTTAGCATCTACCGGACCATAATAATCAAAGGGGAGATATGAACGTCCGGTTATCTGACCTATTTTCTGCATATAATCAGCTACGATATCCGGGATATTATTAAAAAATCTGTTTTGTACTTCTCGTCCTTGAAAATAGATATCGGGATTTTGAGCCGTACCTTTTACCACAGGATGCGATGGATGCAGCGCCCGATTTCGAAATTTTTTTATTGCTTGCCAATCAACAATATCGATAAGGGATTCATACTCTAACTGCTCAATATTGCGATATTCATGAGATGTTCTAAATCCATCAAAAAAGTGTATAAAAGGGAGTCTGGCGGAAATGGCCGAAAGATGAGAGACAAATCCCAAATCCATAGCTTCCTGGGGGTTGGCGGATGCAATCATAGACACACCTGTTTGTCGACATGCCATAACGTCCTGATGGTCACCAAATATTGACAAGGAATGGGTTGCGATTGCTCTTGCCGATACATGAAGAACACCGGGAAGTAATTCTCCGGACATTTTATACAGGTTAGGAATCATCAGCAATAGGCCTTGAGATGCTGTGAAGGTTGTTGTGAGCGCGCCAGAGCTTAATGAGCCATGCATAGCTCCTGCTGCGCCAGCTTCAGATTGAAGCTCTGCAACTTTAACACGCTGCCCAAATAAATTGGTTTTTCCTTGAGCCGACCATTCGTCTGTTAATTCAGCCATCGGGGAGGATGGAGTAATGGGGTAAATTGTCGCTACTTCAGTAAAAGCATATGCTGCATAAGCCGCTGCCTGATTACCGTCAACTGTTACTTTCATATTTGTATCTCCTTGTATTTCTTTTTTCATTTTGTTTTACGGATAAAAAATCTAATATCAAACATCGTTATTCGTATTTTGCGTAGCTATGAGAAACCCATACTTCATTTCTGCAGTCGTAAATTTTATTTGGATGCGTTATAATAATGCAGGAGGCTAGGCTATGAAATATGATGAAGGTAAACATAATTCCGCAGAAGGAAAAAATAACGAATATACAACTTCAAAAGGTCAGATGACAAGACACGAAGAAGAGGGTATAGAGTTCAATGAGTTTGGTGAATATACTGAATTCGATCAAGATTATGTTGATGACTTTGATGACTTTGATGGAATTGATGATATAGATGAAGAATATTACGAATTTTATGAAAGAAAAAAGTTTACCTTTATCAAGAGGTCTTTGGCAATCATTTTAATAACATCATTTCTTCTATTGTCAATCCCAAGCTTGTTTTATTTATTATCTGATAAATATGATTTTTTAGATCAGAATAGGAATCTGATAAAAGATGATATCGTTAAACAAAGCAGACCTGCTGTCGTAAGTGTTGAGACCCGGTTAAAAACAGGGGCTGCAGACGTAATTCTTAAGTATGGAACGGGATTTAACATATCTCCTGAGGGAAAAATCATTACAAATAAGCATGTTGTTGAAGATGCAGAATTAATAACTGTGCATTTTGGCGGCGGCAAAAGTTACTTAACAAGAGATTTCGAAGTTATGTCCGGAGCAGATATTGCTATTGTAGATATAGATGGAGAGAATCTCCCTGTTCTTGATATTAACCGGGATACCCATGTTTCAGTGGGGGATATGGTAACTGTTATCGGCAATCCTTTAGGTTATAAAAAGATAGCGCAGAGGGGTGAGGTAGTAAAGTTTTATCAGATGAAAGATAGTGCTACATCTATATTTGAATTCGATATAAATATTAATCAGGGTAATAGCGGCAGTCCGGTAATTAATGATCAAGGGGAAGTCGTAGGTGTGGTATTTGCAACTCTTACACATGAAAATGAAGGGATTGAGGTGAAAAGGGGCTTGGCAATACCTGTATCCGAATTACCAAGTTCCATTTTCGAAATCTGAGAGAAAACTATTCCTGAGTGTTTAAAAGTATTCTTGGAGGTATGAACATGCGGCTATTTATTGCCATTAATTTTGATGAAAATACAAAAGAGAATCTAATAACTGTACAAAACCATTTACGTAAGTTGGGTAGGGGCAACTTTTCGAGGCCGGAAAATCTACACTTGACCCTTGCCTTTTTAGGTGAGGTTTCACCTGAACGTGTAGCAGAGATTTGCCGCATTATGGATCAGATAACTGTTCCTGTACTGCACATTTCCTTTGATCATGTCGGTCGATTCAAACGAGATGGCGGTGACATTTGGTGGATTGGTCTTGCTAAGAACAAGACCCTGCTGACATTGCAAAAGGAGCTGGCAGAGCGGCTTCGGGCTGAAGGCTTTCCAATAGAAAATCGATCCTTTTCTCCTCATGTTACCCTGGCTAGAAGAGTGGTACTAAATGAGAAACAGGAAAATATAAAGATTTTGAAAGAACCTTTCTACACGGATGTTAACAAGATAAGTCTCATGCTATCGCATCGAATAGATGGAAAGCTGACTTATACAGAGCAGTATTCAGTACAATCAGAAATATAAAGAAAAAAGTGTTTTTATGTCGATTTTTAAAAACACCTGTTTGTTTGTATTTTCCAACGATTGACGTGATTTAATTGCACATAAAAAAATATGGTTGTATAATGTAGTTAATATTATACAAAATGTGTAATCTTGGAATAATAATGGTTTTTTCAAATACTTTGGGGTGAAATATATGCAAGAGTACAATTGTGTGGTAAAGGCAGCCGACGGTAAAGTCACAAAAAGATATAAAACGAAAGCAATCGATGAAATCGCCTTAATGAAACAATTGAAATCTAACGGTTTGTATCTTATAGATTTTAAGAAGGTTGAGATGATCGTCCGTATGGCTCCTGCTTATTTCTTAGAAGCATGGTTAAGGATGCAGATGCAGCTTGAGAAAAATTATAAAGGAGATTATATACCAGATGGGCAGAGCTTCTATCCTTTTGATTCTATGGTTACATTGCCCGGATGCAGGAATCGTATGGACTCATTATGGAAAGCCTTTTGGGTTCTTGGTCTGCTTTCAATATTACTGCCTGCTGGGGCATCCTTGTTCATTCAGCCAGAAGCCATATTAAATGCTTTAATCTTAGGAGTTTTTATTTTTGTCCTCTTATGTGTCGAATATTTAATATTCACATTGATTGACCAAAAATCCTATTTTAATACTAAAACACAATATTATAGATTTATTAACACCTTTGACAAAATCTTGCCGGTAGCAAAACCGGAGGTGGCATTGCTTCTTGAAGCTACCCAGAGAAACCAGGAGACTTATGAAGCTGCTACAGGCAAAGTAGTAGAAAAATTTAATAATATCGTTGATGATATGATACTTCCTGTATTAGAAGATTCTATCTATACCATTATGCACAGCAATCTGATACCCGCAATCCATAATATTGAAAAGACTCTAAATGATAATATGAGCAAGACCATGGAATTGCAGGAAAAAGGGATGGAGAACATGGCAGCTGATTTTGCAGATATCCTTGGAAATACCGTTAGCGAGAAGCTCAAAGAGCTCGCTGAAACTATAAATGTTGTTCAAAATAACATGAAACTTCTAAACGATAATTTAAACAGTCAAGTAGGCACATTTACTCAAACAATTAGTGAGTCATTGCAGATGCATCAAGAATATACAACAAAAGCGATTGAAATCCAAGACAAATCCCTTGAACGATTAAAAGACCATATAACTAAAGCGATAGATATACAAGATGAGTCTCTTAATCGGTAGAAGGAATTTATAACAGATGCAATTGCTCTGCAAAGCCAGGCTTTAGAACTTCAAAAAGAGCACACAATGGAAGCAATGAAACTTCAAGACCAGCAAATGAAGCAAAGTCTTGATTTGCACGAACAGTGTCTGAGCAAAATAACTGCTTCTTTTTCTGAATCCATAACAAATACCGTTGAGGCTCGGATGTCTGATTTAGCCATGACAATTAGTGATGTCGGAGTCCAGATGGATGAATTCACCCTTAAGCTAAGCAATCATGTTAACGAATTTATGGAGAGTACGAAAAATAGCCTGCAAATACAGGAGGAAAAATTCTGCAACATGATGACATTTCAAGATCAAAGAATGGACCAAATCATGGATCTTCATGCAGAAAGCATGGCAAACATTGCAGTGTCATTTGCTAATTCCCTTGAAGAATCACTGCATGGTAGCTTAGCATCATTAAATCAAGAATTTGAACAACTTAAAATCCAGATGGAGGCGATGAATGGAAGACTTTCAGCAAATGTAGAACAGTTAACAGATATGCTTGAAAGTCAGAATCAAATAATGGCAGATTCAGCAAAATTGCTAGCAAGCTCTGGGGAGATGCAAGAAAGAATCCTGCTGGATGTCAAGGAAATACAGACCAGAGCAATTGAAAACACAGATATCATGAACAATCATATAGAAAACATGTCTAAAGTTTTGGATAAGCTGACAGAGCAGAATACAGCCTTTACTAAAGAAGCCTTCAAATTCACAAAGGAAACAAGCGAAGCGCAAACGCGCATGTATGAGGCAGTAAAGCTTTCCCAGGACAAACTTGAAAGAGCAGTTAATGATACGATAAGCCAGTATGGTAAGATGAATAGCATGATATCCCAGATGATGGATAACATTACCGATAGAATGAATGATGCTATGATAAATGCAGGAAGAGAGATTGCATTTGGTATCAAGGAAGTCACTGCGGATAATGCAGAAGCCATTTCTGAGTTAACGGAGCTATTCCAAAATCTATATATTAGAGCGGTATAAAGATAATACAACTGATATTCTTTAATCCTTTGATGAGCAGGCGCGAAGTATTGGCCTGTACGCAAAGGAAATCAACATGGATATTTCTGAGCTTTCCAATAACCTTCAATCCTCCGTTGAGGAATTCAGTAAAAAAATTCAAAAAGGTGTGCATATGACTTTGAGTGAATTTGATAGTGGTTTATCTGAGCTGACTCAAAGAATTGCCAATACAGTGGAAAGCATAAGTGATGCTGTTGAAGCATTGCCCGAGGCCATTAATAAATGTAATCGATAGAAAATACTTATGAAAGGTTTTGATGAAAATTGAACGGGCCAAAAGCGCAAGCAGGCTTTCTAGACGTTATTAAAGGCTTGAAGGATAGATTTTATACTATTGAAGAATTTCCTCTTTTAGATAGAGGGGTACTGCCACAGGGTATACTTTTAAGAGCCATGGAAGTTCCTAAAGACAAATTAGAGTATTTTGCCTTCAGGTTGAGAGGCAAGGAACTTGAAGGACTTCTATTAGAGCTAAAAGATACATATGATGAGAAAAAAATTGAAAGGGCGTATCAGATATTAGCTCTTCGGTTAACCCCAAGAATCTTAAAGCTGCTAGCTATTCTATTTCAGTACAATTACACTTCGTTTGGTTTAATTACAGTATTGGACAAACTATCAGCAAAAATAAGATTAAAAAAAAATTATAATGCAGCAGAAGCCTTTTTCTGGCATTTAGGGCAAGCCGAAGATAAGTTCGCAGTACTTGGTCAGATTATTGATGAACATGGCAAGGACATTAATAAAGCCCTAAGGGAGTTAAATATCAGCAGCAATAGTCCCTTTGCCCAAGAGGCAGCCTTTAAGTACTTAAAAAGTGTTTCTAAGGATGGGTTTACGATAAATCTCAAATGGATGGTAAGGACAATTGAGAACAGAACTACTGAGGAACTGCAGGGACTTATGACACACTATTTATCAGCTTTTACTATTAAGGAATATCATGACGGAATTAATCTGTCGATTTTAAGCAAGCTCGGACAGCCGAACATTTCAACAGACTGGGCAACTTATGACCGGAAGCTTCAGGACAAGTTTACTCAGTGGTATTTTCTAAACAGGCTAAAAAAACATACTATATCAATGCCCAAAAAATTTGATGTTTTGGCAAAATATCATAAGCAAGTTCGAAATAGCTATGAAATAGCTGAAGAGGATCTCATGATTATAGATTTTGGCGATATTGTAATTGCAGACATAGCAAACAGACCATACTCATACTTTTATGAAAAGAACGTTTTCGAAAAGGAAATGGCTGCTTGGGAAAAAAGCAAAGTCCAGGAAGATGCAGCAAACGAATCATCTATTGACGGTATTGATAAAAGTCAAGTATCGTATCAGCCGACATTTTTGCGAATGGATAAAAAGAATTTGACTGCTCGGGACTTTATGATTGAAGAAATAGAAGCGCCTTGTATCAAGCTAAGTTATGAAGGTATAGATATCCTGTATATAAATGAAATGATGGATATCAAGATAGGGCTTGAGCCGGATATGCGAAGAAAACAGCTTGCAAAGTTAAGAAAAAGAAAAATTATCAAAAAGCCGGAAAAAGAGTAATGATTCTTATATAAATAAGCTTAGATACCAGGATATAATTTTTTCGCCGAAAAGAGTACAGGTGACAATACCCAAAGACAGCATAGGACCAAAGGGTATAGCTGTTTTCATGGATCCTTTTTTACCGATAATGATGAAAAGAGAGACAATGCCGCCGTATATGGCGCCAATGAAAAGAGAAAGCAGTATTAGTTTCCAACCCATGAAAAGGCCTACAGCCGCCATTAACTTAATATCACCGCCGCCCATGCCATCCGGGTAGATAAGACCTAATACAAACAGCGGCACTGAGGCAGCAAAGAATCCTATGACAAAGGTATACCAAGGTTCACCGTGAGCAATTACCATATAAACAGCATTTACAATACTAAGAATTAATATGAATACAACAAGACCATCAGGAATAATCAGATGCTTGAAATCAATAAATGCAATAATGATTAAAACGGAGAAAAGTATGGCAATGAAAAGGGCTTGGAGTGTAAGGCCGTATACATATAGCGCAGCTAGATACAATAGAGCATTTAATAGCTCCACGGTTGGATAAACGAAAGATATTTTTTTTTCGCAATACTTGCATTTACCCTTTAAAAATATATAGCTGAGTAAAGGTATATTGCAATACCACGGAATTAAAGCATTACATGAAGTGCAATGGGACCTGCCCTTTACAAAGTTTTTCCCAAGGGGTATACGGTAGATACAGACATTAAGGAAGCTGCCTGTAAGAAGCCCCAATATGAATACTGCTACCGGAATATTTGCAGAAGACATTTTAACCACCTTTAGTTCGATCAATAACAGAATACTTAAATATGTTATCACAAAATATACGAAATACAAGATGGAGATGAAAACATGGTTGTAAAACGTAAGCGATTAGGAGAAATTCTTGTAGAATCAGGGGCTATTACACAAGAACAATGTGATAAAGCCCTGGCTGTTGCCAAAGAAAATAATAAAGTACTGGGTGCTACTCTTGTTGAGATGGGGTATATCGATGAAAAAACCCTTTATAAAGGGCTGGAATATTTATTTCGTACTCCATATATTGACTTATCTACCATTGCAATAGAAAAAGAAGCCAGCATGTCTATTACAGAGGCATTGGCAAAAAAGCATAACTTGATTCCCATAAAAAAGGAAGGAAAAGTACTTACGGTTGTAATGTCAGACCCTTTAAACTTTTATGCGATAGATGATGTGA
>DUPP01000119.1 GCA_012838265.1 Clostridiales bacterium | reverse complement strand
TTTCGCGTATCATGTTTATTAGCCCACTCCTTATCATGCGGTTATCCTCCCATAAAAGTATTGCTCATACTCTTATGGTAACCGTTTGGTTTGGTGTGGGTCAATTTCTCCCCGGCGATCTGAGGTCAATTATATCCCGGCGGTGACACCTACGCAGTAGAGATGGATCTTGAGAAGTTCTTTGACAATGTATGTCAGAGCAAACTAATCGAAGTACTGTCACATACAATCAAAGACGGCAGGGTGATATCTCTGATTCATAAATGCTTCAATTCAGGGGTAGTGCAGGGTGGTTTGTTTAAGAAAACAGAAGTCGACGTACCGCAAGACGGACCTTTAAGCCTGCTTCTGAGCGATGTCATGCTGAATGAGATGGACAAGGAATTAACCCGCAGAGGTCATGAATTTGTCCGATATGCAAATGGCCGCATGATTTTATGAAAATCAGGAAGGTACATCCAAAATCTATAGCTAAAATGAAGAGCAGACTCAGGGAATTGACAACAAGAAGTAATGGATGGGGTAACGAATACCGAATCATGAAGCTAACACAATTCATAAGCGGCTGGGTCAACTACTTTGCCCTTGCCGATTTGAATAGCAGATATGGACGAATGGCTGCGGCGGTCATGCTAAACAGTGTACTCACCAAGAAAGAAATAGCCAGCCTTGGGCTCCCTCTATGACTGGCTACTACTGCAAGTATGCGAAAGGATGTCTGCGTTTGAATTAATCTTCTTTCAATGATTTTAAGTTAATAAGAGGCAAAATCAATACCACAATAGACACCAGAAGAGGCAATAATGATGGGTTTACGAAGGCGCTACGTGGATTCCATATCATCCCAGAACGGATTGTAAAAAAAATGTCGCTGGCAAAATACCATTCATATTTAGTAAAAGAGGAATTAAGATAATAATATTGTTCGATTAAGGGATAAGATGCCAATATTAACATAATTGATGATATATAATAGCATGTTTTAATTCTTTCATCTTTTATAAATACTATTATAGTGCTAAGCATCAGATAAAATGCAATTATCATTACGAGCTTTACTGTTTCTAATCTTAAATCAAGTTCCTGTGTTTCTGGAAAAACAGCTTTTACATGATTTATCTTAAGATTGAGCTCATGAAACTTATAGGCTGTAATGAGAATAAATAGTAACCAATATATGATAGGTTTTTTTATCTTGCCCATATTATTAGTCTTAATTTGTTTGAAATTTTCGGGTTTACTCATAATAACACCTATGCTCATTTTGGGTTTTACATTTATCAACCATACCTATAAATCATTGTATGATTTACTTAATTATACTATCTTATAATTTTCATATCAATAACTAATGAAGATTAAATTGTCAGATAATAGGATTCATTGTGTTTAAGGAAACAGCTTAAAGTTTCAGCGATTTCGTCGACTGTGGGCATAAAGATTTATTTTCTAATTTTTAGCATACTGAACAAGAGATTTGCCAACAAACTATCTCTTACGCAACCCTATAAGTGAACGGTATATGTCCCTTTGGAATGATTTTACGATTATCGGATCTGCCTGGTCGTATGGGCAGTATGCACGATGCGATTTCTGCTTCTATTAGTGGCCCATCTCGCCCCCTAAAGAAGTGCACACACACATACATAGCATGAGTAAAGTTGATTTGATAATCATATTTTCTATCTGTTTTGGTAAGACCTACATGCATAGCGATCCTCATAGAGAAGTTATACATTAACAGTTTTGCGTAAATCTCTTGGATTATGAAATCTTCCTTTATTGCATGAAAGTTTGTCATCCCCATGGCATATTTAATCTCACGAAAAGCTGTTTCTATTCCCCAGCGCATTGCATACAGCTTTTTTATTTCTTGCAACGGGAACTCTGACCTGCTCAAAGAAGTAACTATTGTTTCGTATTCGCTGGATGAAAGCTCAAATCTGACAATCCGCATTGTGATCTTGCAAGGACTTTCAAACTCCCAGGATACATACTTTTTTTCCTTACCGGATTTTGATGGGCCAGCAATCCATTTCGCGCGGCCACTTTTGAAATCCTCGACATCTTTTTTGCTTTGGGTAGTTCTTAACTCCACAGTCCTATCTACATCGAGTTCCATCATCGGCAGTTTTTTCGTTTCTGTGGAGTAATGATTCCGCGCTCTGATAAGATAATCCAGATTTGGTATCCGGTTGATCGTTTCATAAATAGCGTAATTAGCAAATAGCCTATCTCCAATAATTATTGATTTTTCTGGAAATGTGCTTCTTTTTACCATTTCTTTGCATGCGGCGTTTTCATTCATTTTAGGTCTTGGTTGTATAACGCAGCCCTTAAATGTCTTGTTGCAAATATCGTATAGTGAACATAGGTGGAATTGATTAAACCCTTGTTCAAAATAAGTATTAGACAGCGGATTTTTAGCAATATTAAGGGCTGTCCCATCAATAGCAAACAAGTGATATCCATTATGGGTTTTGTTATCACTTAAATCTGTAAATGCATTAAACTTATTGAATGCATATTCAAACGCCTCAGGCTTGATTTTGCTTCTTTGTTGAACAAATGCGGAGGGTGTCATCCTCTCGCTAAAATCGGGAAACATATCGTATATTTCTTTGCGCAAGGAGTTTGCGCCCATGCCCAATATCATCTTGATGGTCGTCTCGAAAGGGATTTTTCTATTACGCGAAAAATCAATGCCGGGACGCATAACGTAATCATCTTTGTTCATGTCCATTGCTTTTATAACTGCATCAAGCTTATTTTTTAGTTGTTGGCTTCTATTTATCCGCATGCCCACATTATATATCAGTAATTAAACTACATTTTGAGCTGATAACAAGGGTAATTACATTTGTTGTGGGTATAACAACTTTTAAGGAATGTCGCTTTTAACTTAACTGTTGATTTATCAACAACGAAGCAATAAACAAAATGTTGATAGATATTTACCATCGTATAGTTGTAGAATTATAGCGAAGGAGGTGAGGATATGATTAGCTTAGATGAATATAAAATCTATATAGATAGATTTACGTATTCACAAAAAGAATTGGATATTCTTTATGGTGTAAATAAAGAAGCTAACAGGAACTCTTTGAATAAACTTCTGGACAAAACAATAGAGCTTGGGGACACCTGCAACACCGCGAAGCTCCTAAACAGCTTTTCTACTCCCTGTATGGATCACTAGCTTTCATTAAATCTATGGCAGCATCAGTAAGTGCGCCTCCACCAGCTCCAGCGTCAAATAAATTAATATCTCCATGGGTATCAAATGTGAGGAGTTAAGCCATGAATTTCGCTATGGTTTCTGGGGTTATAAACTGTCCCAATTTACTTTTTTCTTCTCTTGTCTTTTCCATAGGTTTCCTTTCTATGTTTAGACCAATCAAGACCCTGTGTTAAAATAATTTTTGCAATTCCTCAATTTCAACATAATTGCCAAGTGATTTTTCGATTTCTTTATAGCGGATTGCCTCATTTCTCCAGCCTGTCATCAGGTTAAAACAAGTAGCGGAGCTATGATTATTTTTTCCATAGACACGTTTCCTAATTATCGCTTTCGCTACTTTGCGATCTTGGTTAAAAAGGATCCTTGCTCTTAAATTCCTAAAGCTGTATCCAGTCCCCTGTTTTTCAATTGACATTACCGCCTTCGCTGCGTTTTGGATACAAGAGCTTGAGTAAGGATTTTCAAAAAAACTAAATACCTCAACGCTAAAGTCTTCGATTTTATCTATAAGTTCTTTAAAGTATTTACAATCCTTCGGTAGCGTTTTTATTATCTTATTGAGCACCATTTCGGCTTCGCTTGTTGTTTTACATTCGTAAATATCATATAGCCGTTCTTTTGTTTCGTATATTTCTCTTAAGTGCGGGTTAGCTGAAAATCCGCTTTCGAGTTCGTCACTCTCGGAAAGAGATAAGTTAGAGCTGTTTTTTAAAATGACCCAGCGGAGAGAGCCGTTATTCAACCTCTTAAGCTCCTGGTTCGTTGCCCTTGTTATTTCGCGCGAAGTATAGTATTTGTCAATTATTACATCAACCCCCGGACAGGCCTTGTAAGCCGCTACTCTGTGTGGGTTGTTAAAGTCGATCACAATTGCTTCTATATCCTCTGAGCTCAACTTCGAAACCAAATAATCATAGATTGATTTTTTGTCTGCCTTTTCAAGAATGTCTACTACACCGTGTCTTTTGATATCGATACATAATGTTCTTTGTTTTTTGCCGAGCGTGATGGTTGATAACCCAAGGATTTCAGGAGTATAATATCGCCATGAAGACTCCTGTTCTTCAATATGCTCATCGATTATTCGTGAAATTGTAGCAACGGAAAGACCGGTTTCCGCAGAAAGATTACTAATCGTTCCTGACAGGCAACGCTTTTTAATATCTTCTTTTAGTCTGTTTGTTATCTTGCTTCTATCCGCAACAAATTCAAAAGAAGCTGTAAAAGTTTGGTCGCAGTTTTTGCACTTAAAGCGATTAGAAAGAATAGTAATTGCAACAGGTTCCCCATAAAGAGGCATGTCTCGCACGAAACGCTCAATTCCGCCATATTTAACAAAGTCCAGTGAGTTGCAGTGGGGGCATTTAGAAGGATCGTCAATTGGCTCAACGTTATAATATAAAACGCCATCGTCTTCTTTTTTTGAAATAATCTTGAATTCCGGAAGTTGAAGCTCGTTACTTAAGTTCATGTTTCCTTTTCTCCGCCCACACTTAAAGTAATAGCATATAATACATTATACCGAAATCAACACTAAAAGCAAAGCAAAGCCTTCAATTTGAATAAAGAATTTACCTCGTTATCAACAGTTAAGTGAAAAGCCCAAGATTTATTTTATTAAGAAAGAATGTTCTCTCAACAGTTAAAGTAAAAGCGCAATTGCTCACAAAAAAAGCCCCCTATAGTTTTCACTAAAGGAGGATTTTTTGTTTAAGGCTTTTATAAAACCTTAACTTAATGACATTGGTAATTTGGCCCCCGCCGATAAAATGGTCCCTGAATAGGGGCGAGCGTGTAGTGTGAATGTAAGTATATTC
>DUPP01000118.1 GCA_012838265.1 Clostridiales bacterium | reverse complement strand
ACATCATATACCATTGCATCGCGGTATATTTCCATACAGGTCGTTGCTACATATTTGGCAGCACTGCCGTAACCGGGGCAATGGTCGGTGTGAGCCAAATCGTTATCTATGGTTTTTGGTATGCCGATTACACGGCATTCATAATTATGTTGAGATAAGTAGCTGCTAATCTTACTGCATGTATCCATTGAATCGTTGCCGCCATTGTAGAAGAAATAACGGATATTATATTTTTTAAATATTTCCAGAATTCGTTTGTACTCCCAATCGTCTACCAGGAAATCCTGAAGCTTGTACCTGCAAGTACCTAGGACAGATGCAGGTGTATACATCATTAGCTTCAGCTCGTTTGGGTCTTCTTGGTTCATATCATAAAGCCGATCATCTAATACTCCCTTTATACCATGAGCAGCGCCATAAACTCGCGTAACATTATCAGATTTTAAGGCGGCTTCAATACAGCCAAGCGCACTGGCATTAAGAACCGCAGAAGGACCGCCAGATTGACCGATTAAGCATACTCCTTTTAATTTAGACATATTTGTACCTCCTCAAATAAGTTGAATCTTTTATTGCTATTCTTTGTCTAGTCTGCAGCAATGCTCATAACCAGACTAAACAGCAGTTAACCTTTTCCTTAGAATAATATTATTCTATCATATGGCAAGAATACCGCAAGTTTTTATGGAAATAGATTTTGCAGCGCAACGCTTGATTATACTTAATCAATAAAACTCAGCCGAAATCAATAATTAATACAATGGAAAAAAATTTATTGACATATAAAAAATGTTGTGATAAACTTAAAAAATGTTTTCTTGACACGGCCTTTGAATTTAGAGTATACTTATATGTAAGACTGGAGGGCCGTACCATGTTTGTCGTAGGCGATAAAATTGTATACCCCATGCACGGTGCTGGGATTATAGAAAAGATTGAGGATAAGCAAATCCTGGGCGAAAGCAGGAAGTATTACGTTCTTAGGGTGCCATGTGGAGACATGAAAATAATGATACCTGTAGAAAACTGTGATGAGATCGGTGTTCGACCGATTATTTCTATGGACGAAATCAAAGAAGTTATTCGCGTTTTAAGTGCGGAGACTACGGAGATGCCCAATAATTGGAACAGAAGATACAGGGAGAACATGGAGAAACTGAAAACGGGAAGCGTCTATCACGTTGCAGAGGTTGTAAGAAATTTAATGCGCTCAGACAAAGAAAGAAAACTGTCCACAGGCGAGAAAAAAATGTTGACAAATGCTAAGCAAATACTGATTAGCGAAATTGTTTTAGTCGAGAATATCGACCCGGAATCTGCTGAAGAAATAGTTAATTCTGCGGTTTAGCAACCAGGAGGTCATCTGTATTATATGGGAGGGGAATTGAGAAGGATTAATGATAAAAAAAATACTTAGAATAATTTTCAGCTTGGTCGGAGTTTTGCTTGGATATGGGATTTATTTATTATTAAATGGTTTGATTAAATCAACAGGCATGGCAGACAAAATACTTGTTGGCGAGACTCAACAATTTATTGCAGCGATTGGCTTCGCACTTTTTTTTGGAATTTCTTTTTATTTACTCTCACCCATATTCGGAAAACACGGTGTAAAGCTGGCGAAAAACATTGAAACCGATTTACAGAAGATACCAACAAATGAAATAATTACAGGAACGTTCGGGCTGATTATTGGTCTTATTATTGCTTTTTTGATTAGTCAAGTATACATTGGGATTGCCGGAACGGAATTCTTTTATATCGGTACCATACTTTCTGTAATTACATATATTTTTTTTGGTTATCTTGGAGTATTGGTTGCCACAAAAAAGGGAAAGGATATTATACCGAACTTAATTGCAGCGAGAAGGGGTGCAGGTCCAAGAACAAAGGGAAAGATTGGCGATGGTACACCAAAGATATTGGATACCAGCGTAATTATTGACGGAAGAATCGCTGATATTATGAAAACTGGATTTATTGAGGGAAGGGTCGTGATCCCTGAATTTGTACTGGTAGAATTACGCCATATTGCGGATTCCTCTGACGGATTAAAGAGAAATCGCGGGCGCAGAGGACTGGACATTCTAAACAGGATTCAAAATGAGTATGGTATAGAAATATATAATACGGATTCTGAAAAGTCTTTGGATGAAATCCCTGAGGTTGATGTTAAACTGCTAAAGCTTGCGCAGTTAATGAATGGCAAAGTCGTTACTAATGATTTTAACTTAAATAAGGTAGCAATGATCAAGGGGGTTGAGGTTCTGAATATTAATGAACTGGCCAATGCAGTGAAACCAATTGTGCTGCCTGGTGAAGATATGACGCTGTTTCTGGTCAAGGAAGGGAAGGAAGCCAACCAGGCTGTAGCTTATTTAGATGATGGAACCATGATTGTAGTTGAAGAAGGCAGACCATTTATTGGACAGACCATCGACGTTACTGTGTCGAGTGTACTTCAGACAGCTGCAGGAAGAATGATCTTTGCAAAACCGAAGAAATAAATTAAGACAGGAAATAAAAAGGATGACACAAGAGAATAAAACTGCTGTCATAATTGCCGCCGCCGGCTCTGGGAAGAGAATGGGCGGCGCTCTTCCGAAACAATACGTAAGACTAGGAGACATGTCAATTCTCGCAAGAACGGTTAAAGCCTTTGCAGAGCTTGAAGAAGTTCACCTGATTACGGTTGTAACAAATGAAGAATATATTGACCATTGCAGGGTAGAGCTAGACGATCTTGGACTAATGTCTAAGGTTAATGAAATTTTGCCGGGAGGAAAAGAGAGGCAGGATTCTATTTACAATGCAGTCAAGCGACTCCCCAAAGAAATAGATCTGGTACTGGTTCATGATGGTGTGCGTCCCTTCGTAACAGGAGACCTGATTCTGCGTACGATAGAAGCTGCAAAAACATACGGGGCAGCTGTAGCGGCTGTTCCGGTCAAGGATACCATAAAAGAGGCTAAGGAAGATTTGCTGACAAATACTCTTGACCGCAAACATCTTTATTCCATTCAGACTCCACAGGGATTCCACAGAGATATACTTGTTCGTGCTTATGAAGAGGCTTACCAAAAGAATATTTACGGTACAGATGATGCTTTTCTTGTTGAAAAAACAGGTCAAAAAGTGTATGTTGTAAAAGGTAATTATTTCAATATTAAAATTACTACGTTAGAAGATATGGTGTTTGGAGAAGCTATATTAGGAGGACATAAGGATATTCGCGTTGGGACAGGCTATGATGTTCACAAATTAGTTCAAGATAGGAAGCTTATTCTAGGAGGAGTCGATATTCCATTTGAGAAAGGCCTCCTTGGACATTCTGATGCGGATGTGCTGCTGCACGCTATCATGGATGCTCTGTTGGGGGCTGCCGCCCTGGGTGACATTGGAATCCATTACCCCGATAAAGATGAAAACTATCGCGGCATATCAAGCCTGATACTGCTTACCAAGGTAGGAAAGTTTCTGCATGAAGAAGGATATTGTATCGGGAATATCGATGCCACGGTTATCGCTCAAATGCCTAAAATAGCTCCTTATACTGATGAGATGAAAACAAGGATATCCAAAGCGCTGAACATAGAGAAAAATAAGATAAATATTAAAGGGACGACCACTGAAAAGCTTGGATTTTGCGGCAGGGGAGAAGCAATCGCAGCACAGGCGTCAGTCCTGATAATAAGGAGAAGTATTTTATGAGACTATCTAAAATGTATATAAGAACACTAAGAGAGGTACCGAACGAAGCGGAGATTCCAAGTCATATATGGCTTTTACGCGCCGGAATGATCCGGAAATTGGTATCAGGAGTTTATGGATTTATGCCTTTAGGACTTCGTGCAGTCCGCAAGATAGAAGAAATCGTCCGCCAGGAAATGGACGCAAAGGGAGCCCAGGAAATTCTTATGTCTGCCTTGCAGCCTGCGGAACTTTGGCAGGAATCGGGGAGATGGTATGCTTATGGGCCTGAAATGTGGCGTTTAAAGGATAGAAATGAAAGGGACTTTTGTCTCGGCCCGACCCATGAAGAGATTTTCACAGATATTGTGCGAAGCGAAGTAAGTTCATACCGCCAGCTTCCACTTAATCTATATCAGATACAAACTAAATATAGGGATGAAAAAAGACCTCGTTTTGGCTTGATGAGAAGCCGTGAATTTGTCATGAAGGATGCTTATTCTTTTGATAGGGATTGGGAAGGTCTTGATATTAGCTACCGTGAAATGTACGATGCATATGAAAAAATTTTTACCCGATGCGGGTTGACTTTCCGTGTTGTGGAAGCTGATTCGGGTGCCATTGGCGGTAGTGTTTCACATGAGTTTACAGCGCTTTCAGATGTAGGCGAAACAGAAATTGCATATTGTGATAATTGTGATATGGCAGCTACGACGGAAAGGGCTGCATGTGTTGATGATATACCTCCGCAGGAAACTGAGCTGCCTATGAAAAAAGTGGCAACTCCAGGCACTAAAACGATAGAAGAGGTATCAGACTTTTTGAATGTAGACAGGAAAAAAACCATAAAGGCGCTACTGTTCAAGGTGTTTGGCGAAACAGAGGAAATGAGCTATTATGTTGCCGTTTTCATAAGAGGCGATAGAGAATTGAATATGACAAAGCTCATAAATGCGCTGGATATACCTGAACATGCCATAGAATTTGCAGATGAAAATGAGATGTCTGCTGTAACAGGTTGTGTAGGAGGTTTTACCGGACCTGTTGGTATTCATGACTGTAAAATAGTTGTAGACAGCGAATTGGTAGAGCATAAAAACCTTGTTGCAGGAGCTTGTGAAATAGATCATCATATTATGAATGTCAATTATAACCGAGACTATAAAGGTGATATAGTAACTGACCTTAAACTGATAAAAGCAGGGGACAAGTGCCCGGTATGCGGAACACCAATAAAGATAGCAAGAGGTATCGAAGTAGGTCAAGTGTTCAAGCTTGGAACAAAATATAGCGAATCCATGGGAGCTTATTATAAAGATGAGAACATGGAGGATAAACTTATCCTTATGGGCTGTTACGGAATCGGAATAACGAGAACACTGGCAGCTATAGTTGAGCAGCACCATGATGAAAATGGGATTTTATGGCCTATGTCGGTAGCGCCTTACCATGTTATTGTAACCGTTGTTAACGTAGAAGACGAGGTACAAAAAACAATGGCAGAGTCGATTTACCATGAGCTGCTAAGTAAAGGCATTGAAACACTAATAGATGACAGGAAGGAACGTCCGGGAGTAAAGTTTAAGGATGCTGACATTCTTGGAATTCCGGTGAGGATAACTGTTGGAAAAAAAGCTGCCGAGGGTATTGTAGAATATAAACTTAGAAAAGATAAGCACCATACTGAAATAAACGGTAATGAAGCAGCTGCTATTGCAGCAGCTTATGTCGATTCAGAATTGGGCAGATGAATAAATATGAAGCTGATTTGGGAACTGTTTTTAGTTTTTTTGAAAATTGGTACATTCACCTTTGGGGGCGGCTTTGCCATGCTCCCATTGATTCAAAATGAAGTAGTTAAAGAAAAGAATTGGATTTCAGAGGAAGAAATGATTGACTGTCTTGCACTAAGTCAGTCACTGCCCGGAATGATCGCAATTAACACAGCTATTTATATTGGTTATAAAAAGAAAGGTCTTGCAGGAAGTCTTGCAGCATCCTTGGGAGCAATACTTCCTGCTTTTGTAAGTATTTTAATAATTCTTTTGTTTTTGAGCAGTATAGAAGATAATCAATATGTAAATGGAGCTTTTGAGGGAATCAAAGCGGCATCAGTGGCTTTGATTGCAGTTGCAGCATATAAGTTGGGAAGACAGGCCATTAAGGGTAAGTTTGGGATTTTTATAACTGCGATATCATTTATATTAATAATACTTGCCGGAATCAATGCAATCTGGGCAATTGTATTTGGAGGACTTGCCGGACTGACATATTATTTGTATCGAAGAAAGAAGGGTAAAATGGTATGATGCCTTTCTTTAACCTTTTTATAATCTTTTTCCGCATTGGAATTTTCAGTTTTGGCGGTGGTTATGCGATGCTTCCCCTCATT
>DUPP01000117.1 GCA_012838265.1 Clostridiales bacterium | reverse complement strand
GATGCATGTTTCTATGAGTTTATCCCGGAAAAAGAAATGATGAAAAGTCTTTGTGATTCGGAATATAAACCTAAGACATATCTTATGAATGAAGTTGTTCAGGATGAGAAGTATGAGCTCGTGATATCTGTTTTTAAAGGAGGAGCTTTTGTAAGATATAGAGTAGGAGATGTTTATCGGTGTGTTGGATTGGAAAGCAGCTCAGAAAACATAAAGATACCTCGTTTCAAATATGTTGACAGGATACCGACTATTATAGATATAGCAGGTTTTACGCGAATAACGGAAAATAGTATTCATGATGTGATAAGGCTCTCCGGTCTCGCTGTCCAGGACTGGTTTGCAGCCAAGGAATATAACAGTAATAAAAAACCATATTTACATATGTACATAGAAATGAAGCCGGAATCATTATTAAGCAACGCAATTACTCAGGAAATATTGAAAGAGCATCTGAGTGTATATTTTAAATATGTCGATAACGACTATAGTGACTTAAAAAGAATTCTTGGTATGGATCCTCTTGTAGTCACCATTCTCAAGTGCGGCACATTTGAAGAATATACAAGGCGAACAGGCAGATCGATACGGCCTATTAATCCTTCTCCGTATGAAGTGAGAGAAATTTTGAAGCTTCAGAATCAGGACTATGAGATAATAGGGGGTGGCACTTTTAATGGGTAACTATGCTGCTATACCTATTATTGCATTGTTTTGCTATTTATTTCTGATGATTGCATTCATGTCTGCTAAAAAAACGCGTTTAATAAATTCATTTTTAATTGTATTGAGTGCGTTGGTACTTTGGACAGGCGGATCTTTCTGCATGAGAATGTTATTCTTCCCATCAATAAAATTCTGGTATGACGTATCCATATTGGGTCTTACTCTAATGCCATATGCATTTTTTATCTTTATAAGCGAATTTGTAGGCTCAAAAGAAGTTTTATTTAGAAGAATCTGGATACTGCTGATAGCAGCTATTAATATTGTAAATATTTCAACAGGCGCATTGCTTGCCCATCCAGAGCTGGTTTTAACAGGAAGAGAATATAGATTCATTTACAATCCGACATGGACAGTCGTCATCATGTTTGGAGTCTGCGGAATTATCGTAATTCATTTATTATATATACTGATAAAAAACAGCCGGAATAACGAACTGCTCAGAAAACAGTTTACTCCGATCGTCATAGGCATTCTATTATTGTTCGCAGGAAATATATTAATAATGGTGCCGATTTTTAATGGTATCCCCTTAGATATTCTGGCGGGTGTATTCAATGCATTTTTGATGCTTTACGCATTATATAAAAGACGGCTGTTCAAATTAACCCTTTTAGTTTCAGGCGGAATTTGTTATTTTATAACCATTGGTATTGCAGTTCTTATTTTTTATAATACCATACCAGAAATGCAAAGGTATATTACGTCCCGTATCACATCTGAAACTGAATTCCAGGTATTAATAATAGCTATCTCATTTTCACTCTTGATATTACTTCTTTATAAGGCAATAAAAAAATTCATCGACACAGTTTTTATTAAAGATGAACTTACCGGATTAATTAACAGAAAATATTTTTATGAAACGCTTCAAGAAGAATATATAAAGCATAAAAATAATTCTCTGGCGCTGATTATTTTAAATATTGATGACTTTAAACTTTACAATCAGTTATACGGTTACAAGGAAGGTGACATAGCACTTAAGAATATTGCGCATATTATTAAAACAGCCGTTGGACAAAAAGGCATTGTCTCAAGATACAGCGGAAAAGAGTTTGCTATCATTCTTCCATTTTATGATATTTTGTCCGCTAAGAATCTTGCTGAGAATATACGTAAACAGATATTAAATATGAATAAAAAATCTAAGGATTATCCTTTAAAAGCTTTAACTGTAAGCGGAGGAATCTGTGCCATACCACATTCTGCCAATACGGTAAAGCAGCTGGTGGATAATGCAGACATGGCAGTCTATCATGCAAAGCGCAGAGGTAAAAACTTAATACTCGCTTATTCCGTAGAGAAAAAGGATTTGGAAAATGAAATAAACGATATCGTAGAGGAAAAGAAAGCAGATATCTATTCTGAATATGCGTCTACAATATTTGCCTTAACTGCAGCAATAGACGCTAAGGATCACTATACATTCAATCATTCAAAACGCGTAGCTTACTATGCAACGAGGCTTGCATATGCTTATGGCATGGACGAAGATTTTGTCCGAATAATCAAAGAGGCTGCTTTGCTTCATGATATCGGAAAGATTGGGGTACCGGAGCAAATATTAAATAAACCTGGTAAATTGACAGACGAAGAATATGATAAAATAAAGGGCCACGTTGAAAATTCTATAGGAATTATCAGACATTTGCCGTCCCTGGATTACGTGATACCGGCAGTAATAGGACATCATGAGCGATATGACGGAAAAGGCTATCCAAGAGGGATAGCAGGAGAAGATATCCCATTATCAGCAAGAATGCTATGCATTGCAGATGCCTTTGATGCAATCACAACGCAACGTACATATAAACAGCCGTCTACTGTTATGGAAGCTTTAGAGATTCTTGAAGCGAATGCAGGCCGGCAGTTTGATCCTGTCTTAGTGCCTATCTTTGTGCAACTGGTCGAAAATGGCTTGATTAATATTGATGACGAATCAATAAAAATGTATGAATAAAGAAATGCCTCCTCTAATATATTGTACAGATAGTAGCCCGCCCAACTTAAAAATTGATTGATGGCGGACTAATGCAAGAAAATCTCAAATCTTTGATTTGTTGATTTGTACTGCCAATGATTTGGAATGTAAATTGGAGGAGGTACTAGCAGTGGAAAACCTAAATATATATGAAAGCATATCAGAAAGAACACAGGGTGACATTTACGTGGGGGTTGTCGGTCCGGTACGAACAGGTAAATCTACATTTATCAAACGATTCATGGACCTACTTGTAATTCCAAATGTCACGAATACATATGTGAAAGAAAGGATTACAGATGAGCTGCCTCAAAGCGGAGCCGGCCGCACCATAACTACGACAGAACCTAAATTTGTACCTGCAGAAGCAGTATCTCTGGAACTTCCGGGCAATATTAATTTCAAGGTACGAATGGTAGACTGTGTAGGCTATATGGTCAAAAATGCATTAGGGCACCAAGAGGGTGGGAAAGCCAGGATGGTAAACACGCCCTGGCAGGAGAATCAGATACCTTTTGAAGAAGCAGCTGAGATAGGTACAAGGAAAGTAATCGAAGATCATTCAACCATAGGTATTGTCGTTACCACCGACGGTTCAATAGGAGAGATCGAAAGAGATAATTATCTGCCAGCTGAGGAGAGGGTAGTAAAGGAATTAAAAGAGTTGAATAAGCCATTTGTTGTTGTATTGAATTCACTAGAGCCTGAAGCAGAAAAAACCCAGCAACTAAAAAACGAAATAGAAGAAAAATATGGTGTTCCGGTGGTTGCAGCAAACTGTGCGCGAATGAATGTAAAAGTACTTAATAAAATTTTGAGTGAGACCCTATATGAATTCCCAGCTGCACAAATTAAATTCCAACTTCCAGGATTCATTGAGGGATTACCAAACGATCATTGGATCAAGGCAACAATTATAAACAATATAAAAGAATGGAGCAAAACTTTTAATAATATCAGGGACATTCAAAACACTATCAATTCCTTGGAGGATGGAAATGTCGTTCAGGCAATCCAAGTGAACAGCATAGATTTGGGCACAGGAGACATAGAAGTAGAAGTGACACCTGTTACGGGATTGTTTTATAAAGTAATTGAGGAGTTAACGGGTCAGGAGGTAGTAAACGACTATCAGTTCTTTAACTTGATTAAGGAGTTCTCACAGGCAAAGAAGTCATACGATAACATAAAAGATGCCATGATGCAGGTAGAGGAAACTGGATATGGCATCGTACAGCCTAAGCTATCAGAAATGGTTCTTGAAGAACCCGAGATTTTTAAGCAGGGCAATAAGTTCGGTGTAAGATTGAAAGCGAAGGCCCCATCGCTGCACATAATTAAAACGGACATAACAACGGAGGTTTCGCCGGTTGTCGGCAGTGAAAAGCAAAGTGAAGATCTTATACGATATCTGTTAACAGAATTTGAAAATAACCCTTCGAAAATTTGGGAGACTAATATATTTGGGAAGTCACTCCATGAAATGGTTACAGAGCAGATGGAGAACAAGCTGACCAACGTCCCGGAAAATATTCGCTATAAGCTTCAGAAATCGCTGCAGAAAATTTCAGATGAAGGTAGGGAATACTTGATTTGCATCGTACTCTAAAAGGGGATGTAAATCCTAATTGTAATAAATATGAACGCATATCTTAGCAAGAAACATACATATGTTTGATTGATTTAAGGCTGACAAAAATATTGCGGATTAAAGGCTGGCCAATTTAACTGTCAGCCTTTTTGTAATGTAACTGATAACTGCTTAACATATATTTGAAGATGATGTAGCTTTTTATGCTTAGCCAACAATTTATAATAACACGAGAATCAATATTAAGGAGGGACTTTCGTAATGGGGAATAGTTTATTTACACCGTTAAAGGCAGAGAACCTTACTACTCTTAAGATTCGATATGACTTTAAAACCGGTCTGGTGCGCCTTTATGCAGCTAAAGAGTGGGAAAAGGATTTGGACTTTTCAAGATATAATCGTGATTTTATAATCGATGGGATTTTTACCGACGAAGCTGTTTATTTGAACACAAAAGAGGTCTGGGCTCTGTACGAGAAATATGATCTAAAGGATTATCTCAATGAAGTAATTGACTTACTCCGTGCCGGTAAGCATTTTGGGATAGATGCTTACTATTATGAGAAATATGATATTCGTTATATGATGCACGAACATAGCCGTAAGCTTGGGTTGATGAACAAGAGTCATTCAATAATGGCTGGCGGTATTAGGCGTCATGACCCTGAAGAACCAGAAATTGACGTCATCATAGACGGACTCAATCTTGGTAGGGGTATGAGCTTTAAGAATATTGCGGGTAATTTATCTTTCGGTGGCTGTAAGGCTACAGTTCAAATGGAGTCACTTGATATTAATAATATGGAAATAATGGGCTTCCTGGCATTTGCAATGGATAGCTGCCGCAATATGACAGGCCCGGATATGAACTTCCCAACAGAAATGTCTGATGTAATGATAAAGCAAGGTTATTCAATGCAGTTTACAGGAGGACCTTCAGCTAAGACAGGAGAAACAGGAAAGCCTACAGCTTACGGAGTATATCTAAGCTTACTTAAAGCTGTTCTCTTTTATGAAGGGAAGGAATCCATTGAGGGAAAGACAGCTGCACTAATGGGGCTAGGGGCTGTTGGTTGGTACATGGGCGAACACTTGTTAGAAGGCGGTGTTTCCAAATTGATTATTGCCGATATTAACCCTGATGTCGTTAACAAATTTATCGATGAATACCCAGGTTATAACATAGAGGTTTGTCCAGTGTCAGAGGTTCTTTACCAAGATGTCGACATCCTTAGCCCGTGTGCTATTGGCGGCATATTCAGCGATGAAAACATACCAAAGCTGAAATGTAAATACATTTGGGGTTCTGCAAACAATCAGTTAAAAGCATCTTCACAAGAAGAAGAAATAAGATTAGCAAATTTGATAGCTGAACGAGGGATTAACTATCAGGTTGAATGGTGGCATAACACAGCAGGTGTAATGTGTGGAGCTGAAGAGTACCTATGGGATGGAACATATGAAACTTTAATGAAGAAAGTTGAGGCTGTAATGCCATCTAACACATGGAAGAATCTTACTGAAGCGAAAGAAAAGGGCATAACGCCTACAGAGAACTGCTATAGATACTGTGAAA
Source organism: Clostridiales bacterium (assembly GCA_012838265.1). Lineage (GTDB taxonomy): Bacteria > Bacillota > Clostridia > Peptostreptococcales > Anaerovoracaceae > Anoxybacterium. Next base: position 6,532 of record DUPP01000117.1, on the reverse strand, counting down.
AACTTTTATATGAATAAATCTTAAATATAAATATGCGTTGCACCCATTGTATCTTTATTATTCATGTAAAGGCGCAGCGCATATAGATATTATCATAATAAAGAAAGGTTAAATGTCAATGAATAATAAAAACAATGCATTTAGTAACATAGTTGGATTTTTATTTACTGCTATTGGATTTGCAGTTGGAGTCGGCTCAATTTGGCGTTTCCCATATTTACTTGGTGAAAATGGCGGAGCTTTGTTCCTCATAGCATATGTAATAATTATTTTAATTATAGGGATACCATTATTTACAGCTGAAGTATCTATGGGTTACAAAACACAAAGAACGGCAGTTCTTGCATATAAGACTCTGGCACCTGGCAAGCCTTGGTCTATTACAGGTTATGTACATCTGGCAGCTGCTATTATGATAATATCTTATACATTGCCAATTTATGCCTGGATTCTAGGTTATTTCTTTAAGACTATAAGCGGAGGATTTGTTGGGATGAATTCTACCGAAATTAGCGATTTTTTTGCTGCCTTTTCGGGAAATTACAAGCTTATAGCGGCATTGGCAGCCCTGAATATTGGGGTTAACGCTCTAATCATAATGGGTGGCGTAAAAAGGGGTATAGAACTGATTACAAAAATCTTATTGCCGATACTGGGTGTAATCTTAGTAATATTAATAATTGCAGGATTAAGAATGCCTGGAGCTATGGAGGGCGTGGAATTCTTACTGAAACCTAATCCTGCTAATTTTACGTTAAATTCACTCAGCGTAGCACTTGGTCAGGCATTCTTTGCAGTAGGTATCGGAATGTTGGCAGCTATGGTTTTTGGAAGCTATATCAAGAATGATAAAGAAAACATTGGCAAGTCATCCGTAGTTATTTGTACTGCATTGATTTGCGCAGGATTGCTTGCGGGATTTGCGATCTTCCCGGCGCTTTTCGCAAGCGGACTTACTCCTGAATCCGGTGTTGGACTTACATTTATTGTATTGCCCAATGTTTTCAATTTCATGAGTGGCGGTATAGTTTTTGGAACATTATTTTATTTGGCATTTTATATAGCAGCAATAACTTCATCTGCAGGTGTTATGGAAGCTGTTGTTGGCATGTTTATGGATCAATTTAACATGTCAAGGAGAAAAGCTCTTCTCCTCACAATCGGCTGCATGGTCGTAATCGGTGGGATAAGCCTTCCTACTGGAAAAATGTTTGCTCTTTTTGATTTGATAACAAATAATTACCTTCTTACACTAGGTGCTCTAGTAATTTCAATCTTTGTTGGATGGATTTGGGGTATTGATAAATTTATTGAGGCGACTAATGTAAAAAACAATTTTACAAAGATCTGGTTAAAGGTAAGTGTAAAGTATATTAGTCCTGTCGTTATCACATTAATATTTATTTCTGGTTTATTATAGGAATATAGTTACTTTACACAAAAACCTTAATTTCACCTACTTTGGGAAATGAAACATAGAGGTAAAATATGTCATTCAAAATTTTGGTTATTAATCCTGGGAGTACTTCTACTAAGATAGCTGTCTATGTTGATAGTGAAAAGGTTTTTAATGCTAATTTAAAACATACACAAAAGGAGTTGGCTCCATTTGCAAAGAATTATGATCAAAAAGATTATAGAATCAAGTTAATTTATAACGAACTCAGTCAACACGGCATTGAAATTTCGGATATAGATGTAGTCATAGGCCGCGGCGGCTTGGGAAAACCTATCGAAGGTGGCATCTATACTATAAATGATGCGATGATCTATGATGTTAAGAATGCGGTTTATGGAGATCATGCAGCTAATCTAGGCCCTATTATTACAAAGGAAATAGCTGATAGTATAAAAGTACCAGCCTTGGTAATGGATCCTGTCTCAGTCGATGAAATGGAGCCAGAAGCGAGAATTTCTGGGCTAAAGGAGCTCCCGCGGGTAAGCATGATGCATACTTTGAATAGCCGTACAGTAGCAAAAAGTGTTGCATATGAAAAAGGTAAAAGATATGAGGATTTAAGATTGATCGTAGCCCATTTGGGGGCTGGAATATCAATAACTCCTCATGTCGGAGGCAGAATAATTGATTGCAATAACGCAAATGAAGGGGGACCAATGTGCCCAGATAGATCAGGCACCCTTCCAGTAAGAAGTCTTGTGAAACTATGCTATTCTGGAAAATATGATAATGAAGAAACCCTTATTAAAAAGTTGAATCGAGAGGGAGGTTTATATGATCATCTTGGTACAAAAGATTTAAGAGAAGCAGAGAAGATGGCAAAAGACGGCAATGAATATGCGGAATTAGTTATAAAAGCCATGATTTATCAGATTGCAAAGGAAATTGGGGCTATGGCAACAGTACTTAAAGGCCATGTTGATTATATCATAATGACTGGCGGAATGTCCTATTCAGGAGATTTAACGAAGAAAATATCTGAGCGTGTAAGATTTATAGCTCCGATAATTATAAAGCCTGGTGAAAATGAACTTGAGGCGTTGGCAAATGGTGCATTAAGTGCAATGAAAGGTGAGGTGGTCATAAAAACATATTAATTAGTACTCCTAATCTAAAAAGTATTACTTAATAGGACGGAAGAACCCGTCCTTTTTGGTTAAGAGGAATCTGCCATTTTGAGTTGAACTTTTACAATATATAACATAATTTTTCATTTATGAATAGTAAAGATATTAAATATTCAGTAAATTTGCATAATTCGACGACTTATGTTATCATTACGTCAGTTCAGTAATGCTTTAAATTGATGTAGTGTGTGTGTTGTATTAATCAGTTATTGGAGGTGATGAAATGTATAGAATTGCAATATGTGATGATGAACAGTTGATATGTTCACAAATTGAAAACATCGTATTGCAATACGCCATGGAAATCAATGAACCAATTGAGACACAAGTTTTCTATTCTGGAGAAGAGCTCTGTAAATTCCTTGCTATGGGAGATGGTTTTGATCTTATTTTCCTGGATATTGAAATGAAAATGCTAAACGGTGTCGAGGTAGGCAGAAGGATTCGCCAGGATATGGATAATCAAATCACGCAAATAGCATATGTATCGGGAAAAGAAAGCTATTACAGAGAATTATTTGATGTAAGACCTATGCATTTCATATTTAAACCGATTGAAGCAAAGGAAATCATCAGGGATATCAAGCTTGCTATGAAGCTATCAGGTAAGTTTAGTGGGATTTTTAAATATAAAAAAGGACATGAAGTCAATCGAATAGAAGTGAAAAAAATTCTATACTTTGAAAGTAATAATCGAGAAATTAGAGTGGTGACTACCGAGAATGAAGAAACCTTTTACGGAAAGCTTAGCGATGTTTATAAACAGGTATCAAAATATAACTTTATGTTCATACATAAATCCTACGTTGTAAATTACTTGTTCGTAACAAAATTTAAATATGACGAAGTTACGATGTCGAATTCTGATGTTTTACCAATCAGTCAGTCAAGAAGAAAAATGATAAGAGAAATGCAGATTAAATTTGAGAAAGAAGGAATACTTTAATGCATTTTACATTGTATGAATGGTCATTTATTGTTCTAAATATTTTTGGAACCTATACTATTTATAAATACATGGAGATTTTTTTTGAAATAAGGAAATCCAATGTAATAATCGAGTTCTTTACATACTTTTTATATGCTTTGTTTATAACCGTTATTTTTCTTTTCGTTAATATACCTATCATACTCATGACATGCAATCTTATTGCATTCATATTACTGACATTTAATTATGAATCTACCGTTAAAAAAAGGATAGTGTCTGTTTTGCTAATATATCTGATTTTAATGTGTGTTGAACTAGTAGTAGGATTAGCATCAGGTTATTTTGATTTTTTCATATTCTCTGTCAATCATTATTCATTTATCTATGGACTGGTTGTAACGAAGATTCTATCATATGCAGTCGTACTAATCCTGAAGAATTTTAAAAATATTAAAAAAGGAGAAACCGTACCGAATTCCAACTGGCTTTGTATTGTTCTGATTCCTTTGACTTCATTATATATGATTTTGCTGCTTTTTCAGGCAGAAGGTCTCAAATCAGTCCAGGTTCTGGCAGGCATAATACTTTTCCTGCTAATTAATTTTGCGACGTTTTATCTTTATGATAAAATCATTGTTTCCTTATCTGAAAAAATGCAAAACCTTTTAATTATTGAGCAGAATGAATATTTTAATAGACAGCTTAACCTAATGAAAACCTCACTTGAAGCAATAAAAACTATAAGGCACGATCTTAAGAACCATATGTTTGCGATTCAGGCATTTATCGAAGGAAATGAGACAGAAAAAGCTCTAGAACACATATCCCTTATTATGAATAGTATTGGCGCTAAAAAGGATTATGCAGTTTCGGGAAACTCGATAATCGATAGCACCATTAATTTTAAATTGCAAGGCGCGGAGCATAATGGCATAAAGACTACAGTGGATTTAAATATTCCAGAAGATTTAAAGATCTCATCTTTTGATTTGACTGTAATTCTTGGAAATCTACTGGATAATGCTATAGAAGCAACGCTAAAGGTCAAGGAAGGTCGGTTTATTGATGTAAAAATGAAATACGATAAGGGTAGGCTGCTAATACGAATCGATAACTCCTATAGAGGTGAAATTAAAGAGGAAAAAGGGCGGCTATTAACAACAAAAGAGAATAAAAATAATCATGGAATTGGTATTACCAGTGTAAAAAAAGTTATACAAAAATATGACGGTCAGATATTGCTGGATTACAGTGGACAAGTTTTCTCAGTTTCCATATTATTGTTCCTGGAATCATAGGATATTTGACTTGTTAAATATTAAATTATTACATTAAAACATATAGATTTCGACAAAACCCCAGGTAAGTTTTCTTTTGATGATATATATATTATATCATTTATTAGTATTATTGGAAAAAAGCATTGTAAGGAGGTAAATACAATGAAAAATCTTAGTATCAAATTAAGCGGAATGGTTGCTGCGCTTGCATTTATGGTTACCAGTTATGGTGTAAACAGCTGCATGTTTATTATGCATCAGCCAAAACAGCCAAAGGGAGCAGAAAAACTTCGCAAATATTAATTAAGTAATTTATGCTTGAAAGGCATGACATGACAAAAAAAATCGTTGATTCACTAATTGCTAATGGGACAGTACCATCAGAGGACAGAGAATTATATGAATATGGAATCAGACAGGGCAGTTTGATGGTTATTAATGTTGTGACATCAATCCTAATAGGAATGTTTTTAGGAATGATTTTGCAGAGCATTGTTTTCATTCTCACATACATTCCAATGAGAACATATGCGGGAGGATATCACGCAAGCACACAACTAAGGTGCTATTTATTATCGATCCCATTTATGCTGATAGCGTTGCTTGGGATACGGATAATACCTTGGAACGGTTATATTTGTTTGGGTACATTATTCCTTATAGTACTTGTAATATATAGACTAGCACCAGTGGAAAATGCTAATAGGCCCTTTAGCAAGATGGAATTTAAGATTTTTAAAAAAAGAACTAGAATTATTACATCTGTATTTTGTTTTGTAGCACTTCTATTTTGGGTTACGGAAATGAAACAGATTGCTGCAAGCATAATCATGGCACTCTTAATGATTTCCATAATGCTTATCCTTGGGTTATTAAAAAATAATAAAACTATATTTATTGAAGCAGAGGTATAGTGTTAGTTATATGCAAACACAAAAGATAGACAACAGATTGATTGCTAGTGAAAAACAAATAAACACAACTTTAGATACCCAAGCTAGAAAAAATATAGAAATAAAAGAACATTCAAGCAGGGTGAGTCAATTATGCAAATTATTAGGAATTGCTATGAAATTATCCGACGCAGATATATTCAAACTAGAAATAAGCGGGTTATTTCATGATATCGGGAAAGTTTATGTAAAAGCAGAGATACTCAACAAGCCTGGACTTCTGACGCGAGAAGAATGGAGGGAAATTGAGAGGCATCCAGAAATCGGTTATTTTATTTTGAGTAAATATCCGGGACTTAAGGGTATAGCAAAAAATGTTCTATATCACCATGAACGTTATGATGGATCAGGGTATCCTGTAGGACTTAAACAAGAAGAAATTCCGCTTTTATCTAGAGTAATAGCGGTAGTAGATTCCTATGACGCTATGACAAACCAAAGGCCGTACAAAGAGACGTTAGACGAAAAGACAGCTATATTAGAGCTGATTGGCAATAAAGAAAGGCAATTCGACCCCATTATAGTTGATATTTTTATAGAGAAGGTTTTAAAAGCTGATATCAAATAACAACTGATAATGAGGCTTTTTAAACTATGCAAAAGTGCATGAAACAAATGTCAAAGGGGGCGATACTTGAAAAAGTATTGCCCTTTTTTTTGGCTCTATAATAAATGTTGTGGTGTTTAGAAAATTAAATGCCACAGCATTTTAATTTTTTGCAAAAAAAATATAGAGCATAAAGCAAATCTCAAGTAGAATGAAATTACCCAAAAACCATTCG
>DUPP01000116.1 GCA_012838265.1 Clostridiales bacterium | reverse complement strand
GAAGAGGAATACCAGTATCAGGATAAGTAACCAGCCGCCACCAAACCCTGTGTTATCACCACAGAAATCGTCTTTGTAGCCGGATCCGCCAAATATGTTTGTTCCTCCGCAGAGTAGAAATACGATGATTATAATTGGAATCCAACTTGCCAAATCCCAGCTATCGTCATGGTCATGGCAAAAATCATCGTGTCTGAAACCTTTATCGCAGCAACTCTTATCAAATTTATCAAATCGATCTCTATCTAGGCATTGTTTAAATTCATCGCCCACCTTATACACCTCCATGTAAATTTCATTACATATTTCGTATATAATATGAAGCGACGCGTTATTATGTGCAATCAGTGAATGCCAGTCTTCTCATTTATTATATCATTACTTAAGCATCATCAGTGAATGCCAGCCGTTTATTTATTATCATTATTTAAGCATCATTAGAAATTTTTTTAATAAGCAGCTTTATATCTTTAGGTAATGGTGCCTCAAACTCCATGTGCTGATTTGTTACAGGATGCTGGAAGGATAAATATACTGCGTGAAGTGCTTGTCTTTCAATCAACCATTCAGATGCCAAACCATAAAGCACATCGCCAACGATTGGATATCCTATATGAGATAGGTGTACCCGAATCTGATGTGTCCTTCCTGTTTCAAGCAAAAGTTCAAGCATAGTAAACCCTTTTTGAAATCGCTCAAGCACCCTATAATGCGTTATAGATGGATAACCGTTCGGCTTAACTGCACGTATCACCTGTCCCTCAAACAATCTACCAATAGGCAGATCTATGGTTCCCTCTTCCTCGGCAATTATCCCCTTCACAACAGTCACATATTTTTTTATTACGCTATTCTTACTCATCTGCCTGGCGAGGTCTTCCTGACAATATGAATTTTTAGCGATAGCCATAAGCCCTGACGTATCCATATCCAGACGATTGATAAATCTAATCTTGTATCGCTGATTCTGATCAAGCATGTATTTCATGATCCCGTTTGCAATGGTATTACTAGGATGACCTTTTGTAGGATGAACTACATATCCTGCCGGTTTATCTATTATTAATAAGTCATCATCCTCATAAACAACTGAAATAGGAATGTCTTCAGGCTCAAAGGAGCTTGTTTCTTCAGGAAATAACACAGTAATTCTATCTCCAATATTATGCCCCTTTTCGTTCATTTTTACTGGAATGCCATTCCGCAATACACAATCGTTTAACTTTAGCTTTATTATCAACCTGGAAGAAAACTTAAAATTACGTTGTAAGAGCTCCTTTATCGGGAGCTCCTTATCCATTTCTTTAATAATATATTCGAATTTTTGATACTTATTATCCATTAATTTACCTACTTTTGCTATTATACAAATTAATTAAATAAACTTACTTTTCACCTTTGTCCAGAAATCAGAATTATCGAATCGGAGCAGCTTAATAATTGAATTTGAAAACTCAAATATTATTTCCTCTGCTTCTTGAAGAAAATGCTCCATACCATCAGATACTATCAGCATACCCTTTCTCTTATGCTCCGAATATTCCGGATTGACCCGTATAGACAAATATGGAGGCAGGATTAAACTAGATGTAAAGGATCTGTATGCCGTAGTGTTCATGGGAGCGATAGGAGTCACCTGTAACAAGCTTAGCCGCGGATCAACAATACTTCCCCCAAGAGAGTAGTTATAAGCTGTGCTCCCTGCGGGAGTTGCGACAAGAATTCCGTCGCCGCTGAAACGCTCAATAAAACTATCTCCTATTGATATATTCAAATGAATAGGACGGGACTTAACCCCTTTAATCAGGATTTCATTTAATCCCATAAATTCTTGTTTTCCTTCCGCTGTAGTAACTTCTGCCTTTAATGTCTTTAAGTGCTGAGTCTCATACTTACCCTGCTTGTATTTGAAAATAAACTCATCTAAGCCATCCGGGTAAACTTCCTGAAAAAAACCCAAATGACCTGTATTGACCCCTATAAAGGGAATAGACGGAAAGTTATACTTATGAAGGGTTTCTAAAAATGATCCGTCCCCACCTATACATATGATCAGCTCCGCATTTAGATCATACTCCTGCGGAACAAAAAAACCACTTTTTTCAAGTTTTTGTTTTAACAGCTTTTTGGTTTTTTGAGATAATTCAGTATCGTTTGCAAAAACATTAATAATTCTCATTACAGCTGTCCCCCTTATAATACAAAACAAGCAAGTCCTATATATTTTACATCAGTTCTTCAAGACTCACAACAAGTTTTTCAAAGGTATCCATAGCTTGGACAATCGGCTCCGGTTTACTCATATCCACTCCAGCAATTTTCAGCAATTCAATAGGATAATCGCTTTCTCCAGACTTTAAGAATTCAATGTATGCATCCCTTGCCTTTTGTCCTTCATTTAGAATCTTAGATGATATGAAAGTAGCTGCCGAAAAACCCGTAGCATATTTATAAACATAAAATGCTCTGTAGAAATGTGGGATTCTCGCCCACTCCATCTTAATCTGCGGATCATGAACGACCTTTTCTCCGTAGTACTTGCGATTCAACTTGACGTACTCTTCGCATAACCACTCTGCAGTTAGCACTTCTCCTTTTTCAACTGCTTCATGAGTAAGCTTCTCAAATTCCGCAAACATGGTCTGACGGAATAAGGTCGTTCTGAATTCCTCTATATGCAGGTTCAACAAGTATTTTTTCTCTTCTGGATCCTTGCAGACTGAGAGCAGGTGCTGCATCAACAGTGATTCGTTTACTGTCGAAGCTACTTCTGCTGTAAAAATCGAATGCCCCCCATATACAAATGGCTGGTTGTGCCTCGTATAATAAGAGTGCATAGAATGCCCCATTTCATGAGCAATAGTGAAAACATCCTTTAATTTATTATTGTAGTTCAAAAGAATGTAAGGCATACTATCGTAGCTTCCAAATGAATAGGCACCACTCGTTTTGCCTTCGTTTTCATAAACATCAATCCAGCCTGCTTCGATGCCATGATTCATTTTGCTTATATAATCTTCTCCCAGTGGGGAAAGCCCTTCCCGAATCATATCTAGTGCCTTTTCATAAGGGATATCTTTTTTAGGTATCTCAACAAGCGGTACATACATATCGTACATGTGGATCTCATCTAGCTGCAGCATCTTACGTCTTATTTCCATATACCGATGCATAAGTCCCAAATTATCGTTTACTGTGTCGATTAAATTATCATAAACTTTCAGAGGAATATTGTCTCCGGCAAGTGCAGCACTGCGTGCGGAACTATATTTTCTAATCCTGGCAGTAACCACATCAGTTTTTGTATTATAATTGTAATTTGCAGCAAGTGTATTTTTCAAGTTGATATACGCTTCGTACATATGCTCAAAGGCTTCTTTTCTGACTCTTCTATTATAAGATTCCAAAAATCCTGAATACCTGCCGTGTGTAACCTCCACATCGTCGCCATCTTCATCGATGATCGATCCAAATTTTAAATCAGCGTTATTAAGCATGTTAAATACAACATTAGTTGCACCCGTAACTTCTCCTATCTGTGCCAATATACTTTCTTCTGCTTTGGAAAGAACGTGTGCTTTTTGTCTAATGAGATCATTTATGACATGCTCATAAAGTTTGAGCCCTTTTTCCGAATCAATAAATCCTCTTAGTTTTTCCTCTGGAATTTCCAGCAACTCAGGTATAAAGAAGGATAGATATGATGATGTCTTAGCAATCAGTGAATTCGCCTTATCGCTCATTGCCTGATACTTAGTAACACGATTATCCTCGTCTTTTTTCATCCTGGCATACACATAAATCTTTTCAAGCAGCAGCCATATATTATCTTTCTTCTGAAGTGCGTCCAGAAGTATTTGCGGGCTGTCGCCAAGTCTGCCTGAAAAATCTACAAAATCTTTTGCCTTTTTCTCAACTGTCTGATAATCGTTCTTCCACTGTTCCTCGTCTGGATACATCTCGCTGATATTCCATTTATATTTCGAATCAATCTGATCTCTTGTTTTTGTCTCTTTGCTCATAACAAAACTCCTTATTAATTTTTTGCTATTTACATTTTAACCTTTATTCTTTAATATTATTATATCATACCATGTAACATGGTTAGGTAAAAATGAATATTGAATCTGCCGATATTTCAGTGAAGAATGATCTTCAATTAAAGAAAGGACACTAATATTTTATGGATAACCGGCCAATAGGTTTTTTTGATTCAGGGCTTGGAGGACTGACCTGCATACCACATTTAATGCAAGCTTTACCTAACGAACGGATCATCTATTTTGGAGATACTGCACGTACACCATATGGGTCAAAAGGAATTTCTACTATTCGCCACTTTTCAATGCAAATAGCAGATTTTTTAATAAATGAAAATGTAAAGATGATTGTAATTGCATGTAATACCGTTAGTTCCACCTGTCTAGATGAATTGCATCAAAGGTATCCCCAGATACCAATTGTTGGAATTATTGAGCCAACAGCTGAGATCACAGCAAAAACATGTAACGAGCTGGATCATATAGGAATTATCGGAACTAAGGTAACGATAAAAAGCAAAGCTTATGAAAAACTGATATATAATAAGAACCCAAAACTTAAAATATATACCACCCCCTGCCCAGTCCTTGTCCCATTAATAGAGGAAGGCATTATACAAAATGAAATTATGGATTTATCAATTAAATATTATTTAGATCACTTCATATCATATAATAACATTAATACTCTTATATTAGGCTGTACTCACTATCCATTGATAAGAAAAAATATCGAAAAAATATATCCTGGATTAAGAATTATAAATCCATCAGAGGAAATAATAGAAAGCATTATAGCTAAACTCGCGGCTAAAGATCTATTTTCTGAAAAACCGGTTTTTGATAATACGTTCTATGCAAGCGACTTATCTGAAAACTTTGTTAATATGATTAACAAAATTTTCGAGAATTCAGGATTCAAGGTCGCGTTTAAGAGCTTTGATCTAGAAACTTATAAATGAGGTGCTGAAATGGATTATAACGAATTATTAGATATGCTTGAAATCGAATCCCCCGATGAATTTGGGTATTTTGAACACTTCGCTTCTCTGATTGAGTGTGACGAAGATATCCCCTATGATTTATTCTACAGATTCCTGTCGGAAACGGATTCGGAGACTTTAATAGATTTAACTGACAATTATTTTGAAGACATACTGCAAGGTATCCCAGATGACGGAATCGAAATCTACACGATGTTGGATACTATAAGGCAAGCTTTATTAGGACTGCTAAGTAATTCCTCAAATAGTGATGATGACCGAATTGCGTATGTAGATGAGTTATATAAATTTAGAAATTGGTATATTTTTGATGGAATTGTTCATGTACAACGGATAAACGATGGTAAAGAATTTGATGTATCAATCAGCGAGGCCATATCGCTTTATCGGCTGGAAAAATTAAACGAGGATAAGTACAGATATGATTTCAGCGATTGTCTCGATTATGAAATCGATGAATATTCCATTTCATTTGATGCAAAGATCGATGAAGAATACGACGAAATAATTGAAGAAGATGAAGAATTATATGAGGAAGGCCTCATCGACAAAGAATTTCCAGTAATAGACGGAGAATCGTATGATGAGGAAGCAGATGCAGATTACTAAGATTTATGAATTATGTAAAAAGACTGCTGCTTTACAGTGCCCGGAGCATTTCCCACGGTCATCGTCAAGCAGCAGTCTTCGCTTTTTTATACTAAATACTTCTTCACAACATCCACATCAGAAGGCGTTTCAATGTATTGAACTCCTCGTTTTTGCCTAGTTTCTCTCCCTTTTCCAGTAATTAAAACGACCGTATCGTCATCAGCCTTTTCGATTGCCTCTCTTATTGCTTCTTCACGATTCGGTATGATTGCGTAGCTTCCCTCCTGCATCTTTAGATGTTGGGCTATTTCCTCACAGATTTTCAAAACGGGTTCCTCTCCCGCATCCTCTTCAGTAATGTAAACACGATCAGAATATTTTCCTGCAATCTCGCCCAATTCTTTTCTGCGTCCTAAGGCCTTTTTCCCCGGGCAACCGAATACTATGCTTATCTTTTTGTTGGGATATTCCCGAAGGGTGGACTGGAACAGCGTTTCAAAGCTCATCTTGTTGTGGGCATAGTCAACTATTACATGAACCTTTCTTTTCTTTCCAGTATACACTTCCATTCTTCCACTGACTCTTGCTCTCCTAAGTCCTGCTGCAACATAGGTCATTGGGATGTTCAGACATTGTGACATAGCTATAGCTGCCAACGCATTTTGAACATTAAACAAGCCAGCCATGGTTAATTTAAACTCCTTATCGAAGTCCTTTGTTCTTACTTTAAACTTTATAGTTTTTCCCGTTTTTACAATATCGTAGCCATAAACATCTGCCCTTTCATCTAAACCAAATGTTACAACATGGGGACACGCCTTAGATGCTTCCATCACTCGATCGATGTGATCGCTGTTTATATTTACGCATGCTTTCTCACATTGACTGAAAATCCTCAGCTTGGACTCCAGATAATCATCAAAGCTGCTATGCTCCAGATCACTTATATGATCCTCACCGATATTCAAAAAACAACCCACATCAAAGGTGATTCCCAGAGTTCTGTCATATTTTAATGCTTGACTTGATACTTCCATGCTTAAATATTCGATGCCGCTTTTAACTGCATTATTAAAATGCTTATGAAGCATCATTGCTTCTGGGGTAGTAAGGTGGGATTCTTCATTTATAATACCATCATAGTTGTCGATTCCCGATATGATAGCGCTTATCGGTTTTTTCTTATCCTTTAAATAGCTATCTAAAATATACTTCATGAAATAGGCTGTAGTTGATTTTCCTTTTGTTCCCGTGACCCCTATAATTTTTAAGTTCCTCCATATTTTGTTGTAAAATAGATCCGCTATATAGGCCATTGCTTTGCGAATGTCACTCACAATAATATAAGAGACCTCTTTATCAAGCTCTAAATCATATCGTTTTTCACTGACATAGCAGATCGCTCCATTTTTAACGGCATCCTTTAAATAGTCAACGGAAAAATGAATACCCTTACAGACAAATAATGTATTTTCCGCCATATCCATCGAATTATATGATATGTGATAAACTGGCTGCGCAAGCATTTCCGGCGCGATTTGATATTCTTTGAGCAAATTATTAGAGTCTAGTATATTCAAATAATTATTTAAACTATGAATTGACTTTTCCATCTTTTCTGCTCCTGTTCATTCGTTCATTTGATTTTCCCACCGCAGGCGAGAATTGACTTTTCTGCAAGTATGACCATTGCATCTATGTAATAAGGGGGTAATTTATACATCTCTCGAAGGCAGGATAATTCAGTGCAGGCAAGGATTGCCCCATGGCATTTCTTTTCAAATAGCTCCTCCTGTACCATTAGGAAATCAGAAATGTCTATTTCCCCGCCGTTTTTTACTCCTTCGTAGATTAATTTCATCACTAATTTTTGTGATTCAGTGCTGGGAACTAATGGACAAATTCCCTGTTTTTCAAGTGCCTTTTGATATAAACCAGTATTAATTGTTCCATCTGTTGCGAGAATTCCTATCCGCAAATCATTCTCAGAAAATGTGTTTACTATGTAATTAACTGTTTCCTCAACCATGTTAATAATTTGAATGTTTATATTTTTTTGAAGCTTGTCCATTAACACATGAGAAGTGTTGCATGGAATGGCAATCACTCCTGCACCATTTTGCTCCAGCATCTGTGCATCCTTTGTAAGAAGATTAAGCAGCTCTTCACTTCGTCCCTCCAGGATTGCTTTTGTTCGGTCTGGCATAGTTGCGTGGTTTAGAATTATCATGTTAAGATGTTCCTGATCACAGTTTGCGTCTGTTTTTTCAATGATTAGTTTGTAATAAAGCTGAGTCGCTAAAGGACCCATTCCACCGATTACGCCAAGAATCTTTCTATTATCGATCCACATATATCTTTTCCTCTTTATTTTTGCCTACCAAGGTATTTCCTATACTTATAATAATGGCCCATCTGCGATTTAAATAATTTGAGCTTCCTTATAAACCCCTTATCTTTTTTGTAGAAAAGTGGATTTACGTATTGCCCTGACTTAATCAGCCCTCTCATTTCTTTTTTGTATTCTGCTGGCTTGATATATCGGAATGCAACTCCTTTCGGTACTACCATCCAAAGTGATTTCTCAGTAACTAACTTTAAATCCAGCTGCTTTTGATCTATATAATCTTCTACAAGATATCTTGCTATATTCTGCCCTGCACCTGTAACATAATAATTACTTCTGCCTTGTCTTGTATTAATTTCGAATACCTTATATTTATTGTCCCTTTGATCGTACTTGATATCAAAGTTTGAAAATCCTATATAATGCAGATCTTCGAGAAGCTTCTTAAATTTTTCTGCAATTTCCGCATTGTGTTCTGTGATAATAACAGCATGGTTTCCTATGCCATGGGGTGTATGTTCCTCCAGTAATACGTGACCTAATGCCATGAGTTTTACATTTCCATTTCTATCAGAATAATTGGTCAGAACGCGCATATAAGTGTCATCGCCCGGAATAAAATCCTGTATAATGATTGAATCATCATAACCTGCACCGTAAATATCATTCAAAATACGTAAAAGCTCCGCTCTGCTCTTGGCTTTATAGACTTTTTTCTGAGATCCAAAAGGGTGTCTCCAGTACTCAATCCCATTAGAAGGCTTGATTATGAACGGTGCTTCAAATGGTAGTTCAAAATCTTCCCCCAGCTCTTTTCTATGGATAAAAGTATCAGGATAATCAATACCTGATTCTTTACACAAATTATAGAATTTTTCCTTATGAATCAATTGGTTCATCAATTCAATGTCTATATAAGGTGCAATAACATTCTCGGGAAGGTTGTCCCTATTTTGACTGAGAAGCTGCACATAACTGTCGCCGCAGCCAATAGCAAGTATTTTTTTTTCTTTATATTTTTCAGCAAACTCATTAATAACCTCTAGGAATGTATCCTGTTGATCGATTTTGGGGTTTGCATTATAGTTCATAATCTTGCTGTCCGCGCAAGGACCGCTTAGGTATTTTCCAAACACGCTTGCTTTTATATCGTATTGCTCATGAAAAGCTCTCGCAACGCTATATACATTTATATCGCCCGCAAAGAGTAACGGTATGAAGTTTCGGCTCATTCATATCTCCTTCGTCATGTTTATTCTGTATCGTCTATCCATTGATTATTGAGTGTTTAATTGATTGTTTGCGGCTTTCAGATTTTTATTCATTATAATACTTTTTTTGCTTGTTATCAATGTATTATTGATTTTGAGAACTGGCTTAAAAAGGGACACGGAAACAGGTTTTTATAATCACAATGGGACACTTTCCGTCATATCATGAATGGAGGTATTATGGAAAGGATGATGAATATGGCAGGTATCGAAAGGCATATGTATCCGGGGAACAATACTCCGGAAGGTTTTTTCTCTTATTATCAATACATACTTAGTCAGGAAGAGGCAGACAGAATTTTTTGCATCAAGGGCGGTCCTGGCGTAGGCAAATCTACATTTATGAAAAAAATAGGCGAAGCAATGCTCCAGGAAGGCCATGATGTGGATTTCATGCATTGTTCTTCTGATAACAGTTCCATAGACGGTATAGTAATGCGTGATAAAAAGATTGCCATTATTGATGGAACTGCTCCTCATGTTGTAGACCCCATCAATCCAGGAGCAGTTGACTCAATAATTCATTTGGGGGATTATTGGGATGAGGAAGGTATTCGCAAAAACCGAGATGCTGTTATTAGTAACAGTGAAAGAGTCAGAAGCATCTTTGGAAGAGCATATAATTATCTGGCAGCAGCAGGGAAAATGTATGATAACCTCGTAAGTATCTATGAGTCGGCGATAAAGAATGAAGAGCTGTATAAATTTGCAGCGAAGGTTATTGGCGATGAGCTTATACATAAAGAAATCTGTTCAAATCAGGGAGATATAAAAAAGTATTTTGCTACTGCTATTACTCCCAGCGGTTTTGAACATTTTATTGATACTTTATTGTTCGGATACAAAAAGATATATCTGATAAAAGCACCTATTGGAGTCAGCAGCGAACGGATGCTGAATCTTTTCATGGAAGGAGCTGCATATCGAGGTTTAAATGTAGAAGGATACTATTGTCCGATGAAACCATCTACAAAGCTTGAACACCTACTGATTCCAGAGCTGGGGTTAGCTTTTATTACATCCAATGATTACCATACTATAGATTTATCAGATCATCCCGCCAAAGTAGAAATCATAAATTTAGAAAAAATTATCCGCTATGATGCTATTAAATATCAAGATCCTATCCTTGAAGACAGCCGCATAAAAATGAAAGAGTTGTTGGAAAAATCTATTTATTGCCTGAGCCATGCAAAAAAAGAGCATGATAAGTTGGAGCAATATTATGTACCAAATATGGATTTTTTGAAAATAGATTCTTTGAGAAAAGAATTAACTCAGAAACTTAGTCAACGCTAAATATTTGCTTCTTCACTCTCATTAATTAATGATGCATTTGTTTCAAG
Organism: Clostridiales bacterium; assembly: GCA_012838265.1. Taxonomy (GTDB): domain Bacteria; phylum Bacillota; class Clostridia; order Peptostreptococcales; family Anaerovoracaceae; genus Anoxybacterium. The sequence goes on along the minus strand of DUPP01000116.1, from coordinate 31,881 downwards.
CGATCTTACAGCTCTTAGACTTCCGTTTGCAATATCATAAAATGCAATGAATGCGTTTTCCATATAAGGCATCAGCCATAATAAACCTATGCCAAAGGTAAATACGCAAAGAAATGCCCAGCCAATAAAGCTTAAATTAAGGCAGAAGAATTTCCATTTATTTCCACGCATCATTACCTTACTTCTATTTATTGCTTCCATAATCCCGATATCGGGATTATCAGCAAGTATGTAAAAACTCATACTGTACCGGAGAGCAGCAATAATCCCTGGTATTATAAACAGTAGTGTCCACAAGAATGTGAATAGCATTACAACGAGATATAATCCAAAAGCCTTTGTAAAACGTTCAAAACCGTAAAAAACTTCTGAAGGTGAAGTTTCCCTTTTTCTAAATATTGAAATGCAGAACATTGCATATCCAAGTATCATAGGGCCTGCAATCACCAGGTTGTAGACAGAAGAAATACCAGCCTGGTTTGATTCACCTTCCGCAAAAATGGCATTTAGCAGGAGAACTGGTATAGTTGTTAAAGCGAAATATACTAATGTCCCCATGAGTGCTAAGTTCCATCTGCCTGAAAGAGAATGTCTTGCCAACGCTCTAAGATTACTACAGCTTTCGTTTACGATTATGTTATGCTCCATGTTAAATCTCACTTTCTTATCACCAATTTCCAATAATTACATTATAATATAGGTCGTATGAATCTACAAACCAAAATTTTCTAAAGGCTTGTATTGGGGTTAGACGTTTGCTAATCCTTCTTTATTAGTGTATACTCGTTATATACCCTTTATATATTTATTATTTAAAGTATCCTAAAAGTATCTTAGTTTTAACAAGCATCATATCTGGTATATATTAACATTTGCAATAGACGTATGAAATATAATCTCATAGAATCTATAATCTATAGATGCTCTACAGATACTGTCTTATCAAAAATATCAAAAAAAGTACTATATTCTGGTACAACTTTTGGGGAGGTCAAATCAATGTTAAAACTCGGACTCGTTGGAGAAAAACTATCTCATAGCCTGTCCCCTCAAATACACAGAGAAATAATGAGTAAGCACGAGGTAGATGGCACTTATGAATTACTGGAGTTTTCAAGGGAAACCTTTGCCGAGGAATTCAATAATCTAAAAAAATCAGGATACCGAGGCGTTAATGTTACTATTCCATATAAAGAAACTGTACTTCCGCTCTTGGACGATATCTCGGAAAAAGCTAAATATATAGGTTCGGTAAATACTGTGTCATTTGAAAACGGAATTGCAAAAGGCTACAATACTGACTATTACGGTTTTATTTCATTACTTGAACATCATAATGTTGTTGTTAAGGGAAAAAGTGCAGTAATACTCGGATCAGGTGGGGCAGCCAAAGCAATTATAACAGCACTGCTTGACCTTGGAATATATGATTTGACCATTGTGAGCAGAGGGAAACATAATTTTCATGGGAACCATAGTATTTCTTATGAATACTATAAGGAATCCAAGATAAAAAATGATATGATCATAAACTGTACACCAGTCGGAATGTATCCGAATATCAATGCTTCACCGTTGCCAAAAGAAGATATCCATGCTAACATCGTTATCGATTTAATATACAACCCGCAGAAAACTTCATTGTTGAAATTCGCAGAGGAGTTAGGCATTAAAGGAATCGGCGGTGAAATAATGCTAAAGGAGCAAGCTGTAAAAGCTCACGAAATATGGAGCGCATAAAAAAACGGCTGCGCAAATCGTATAACCGTTCATCAGCACCTAATTTATTGACAGAGGGCATATCAACCTTGTTAAGGTGCTTACCAATAAAAAAGGGCTGACGCACAAAGAATTTCTAAGTTCTATGCACATCATCCCTTTTGTTGTTTAAAGTAATACTAAGTTTTATGTTATATAATAATATTGTAATATTATTTTTTACTGTAATACTAAGTTAGAATTAATCCCTAAACTGGTTTTTATTTAGTACAGAAATTTAGTACAGGTTTGCAAAGATTTCTCTGATATCTTCATCAGTTAGAAATACATAATTATTAGCTAACAATCTCTGCTGGTTTTCTATCGTGGATTTTGTAAATTCATCAATTTGACTTTCAACCATTCCATATTCTCTAAGCGGCTTCTTTGCGATCAGTTTGTTCAGAAAATTCTCCAATTCTCCGTAAACATCTCCATTTACATCCATGTCAAGAACTTCAGCAAATATTTTGGTGGCTTCAACGATTTTACCGTTTGGATTCTTTTTCATATACATTTTTAATACCTCTGTGAAAAACTGATAGTTTGCTTCGCCATGGGGTACATGGAATGCTCCGCCTATTGAATATGACAACGCATGAACTGCAGCACAACCTGCATTTCCAAAAGCAATTCCGGCATAATTGGAAGCCAGCATATAGTCCTTGAGATGATTCAATCTCTCATCCTCACCCTTTGCAACTATTTCCTTGTAGCCATTCATTATCATTTGGATTGCTTTAAGCGAATACATTTCGGTGAAAGGAGATGCCTTTGGCGATAAAAAAGATTCGACTGCATGTATCAATGCATCAAGGGAGCTTGTAATAAAGAATTTATATGGAAGGCCTTTTACAGTTTCAGGTATAAGTACTGCATAATCTGCATACGTCTCTTCAACAGCAATGCCCTTCTTGATTTTTAATGATTTTAATTCTGCAATTGCAACGTTTGTCACTTCACTTCCTGTTCCTGCTGTTGTAGGAACAATAACCAGCTCCTTGATTTTCTTGGGGACTGCTTTCCCTGTGAAGAGGTCAACAGATTTTTCAGGTACATCTAAAGCTAACACTTTGCATATGTCTACTATAGTACCGCCACCAAATGCAATTATTCTCTCAAAGCTATACTTCTTCATCTCTTTAGCTATTGCATCGATCATTTCATCAGATGGTTCACCCTTACCAAACTTTTCCCTGAAGATAACATTTGTATCTACTCCGAGCGGCTTAATGAATTGATTGTACCTAGATTCGTTTGTCAAAACTAAATCATTCTTACCTAATTTGAATTCATCATTAAATTCTTTAAAATTATTAAAATAAAATATTTTTGGAACTATTCTTAAAGCTAGCATTATTTTTCCTCCAATCATCAGGCATTCATGCCCATCCTGTTATTCTTTATGATTAAAATTTTGCATTAAATCTTTTTTCAAATTCTATTTTTAACTCTTCTCTAAAATCCGGATGAGATATGTTAATTAAATTTCTAGCTCTGTTCTTTAAGGTTTGACCTTTTAATGGGGCAATCCCATATTCTGTAACGATATAATCTACATCGTTTCTTGAGGTGGTTACAGCTGCGCCCTTATCAATATAAGGAGTTATTTTGGAAATAAGTGTTCCATCTTTTTTCTTAGCTACTGAAGGCATTGCAATTATTGCTTTACCCTTGCCGTCAATCGACATTGCTGCTCCTCTGATGAAATCCACCTGTCCACCAACTCCGCTAAATTGAGTAATACCTATGCTGTCAGATACTACCTGCCCCATAAAATCTACTGAAATACAAGAGTTAATACTTACCAACTTTGTATTTTGCGCAACAATCACAGGATGGTTTACGTAATCAACTGTGCGCATTTCGACTGCTGGATTATGGTCTATAAAGTCATATATCCTCTTAGTACCCATCAGAAATGTTACTACCATTTTTCCTTTATTTATTCCTTTTTGGGAATTGTTTATAACACCTGCCTCGTACAAGTCTACTACCCCATCAGATATCATTTCTGAATGGATGCCAAGATCCTTTTTGTCCTTTAATGCCTGAAGTACTGCATCGGGAATAGCACCTATTCCCAATTGTAATGTTGCCCCATCTTCAATAAGCTCTGCACAGTATCTGCCAATTGCAAGCTCAGTTTCGCCAATATGAGGTAGCGAAAGTTCAGGCAATGGTCGTGATGATTCAACAAATCTGTCGATTTTGCTAACATGTACAAAAGCATCACCATATACTACAGGAACCTGATCATTTACTTCTGCAAGAACAATATCAGCAGATTCAATGGCTTGCATTGTATAATCACAAGATACACCTACACAGCAATACCCGTGTTCATCCGGAGGAGAAACAGTAACCATAAAGACATTTAATTTGAATATTCCTTTTCTTATATATGAAGGTATTTCATAGAAAAATACAGGTGTATAATCGCCATGACCTTCTGCAATGCTGCCTCGAACAGCTGGACTTACAAACCAACTGTTAACCCTGAAATTTTCCTTATATTCAGGCTTGCTGTATTCACCCTTCCCAAGAGAAACCATGTGGCTTATTTCAACATTTTTATAGGCTTTAGCATTGGCAACCATTGCATCTACAAGCACCGTAGGTTCTGCAATAGCATGGGCAAATGCAACCTTATCACCTGATTTTATGCAATTAACCGCTTCTTCTGCTGTACATAGTCGTTCCTTATACAATTGTTTCCAGTTCAAATCATTTTCCTCCCACAATATCTTCAATTTTTGTAATAGCCATGTCAATATGGTCTTCATTCCGCACAAATATAATATCATTCTTTACCTGATATTGACAATAAGATGCACAGCATTTCGTGCATCCTCCTATCACCAACAGATAATCATATTCGATGCTTTCTTCAGCTATAGCGAACTCTACATTATTAGGCAGCTGTTTTTTTATCGTTTCAAATGCTCCTCCCCTATTGTATCTGGGGTTGCAGCCTCCGCAATATTTTATGCCTATAAGCATTTACCGTTCTCCTAAACCATATAGAACCGCCGAATAGCTTCGACGGTTCTTATTGTATTTTTTAATACAGCAAGTTATTCTTTGATTCCTGCTATTTCCTTAGCTAGCTGTTTCTTATGTTCGATATTGCCCTGACGAGCTATCATTATTCTTTGTGCCTGTGGAGATCCAGCGCCATGTAAGGATTCCGTTCTATAACCTACAGCAGATGAGCCAAGACAGATATTCTCTAGGAATCTCAATATACGCGTCCTATTTTCTGTAGTAACTCCTGGAGCAGCAGCAAATAACTTATTGCACCATTCTCCTATAGACTTCCCTGTTTGCCCTACTACTAAATCCGATTTAAAATCTTTTTCAGACGGCATGGTAACCATCAGACCTCCGGCAATGTCTTCTGCAAGCCTTACGATTTCATATGGAAACCTTGTAACATTTAGCTTGCACACATTGGCAAGAAGCAAATCGATTTGATAGTTTCCTGCTTCTGTTGGATACCCTTCAGCTGAGCATGCTATACCACAGCTGTATAAAGTTTCATTTAGATGTGTCATTTCGATAAGTTTATCTTTGATATGGGAAGCTTTTTGTGCCCCATTGTAATCGGCTGCAAGGGCTGCGGCACCAATTATAACGTCGCCCACTCCTACCTTGCATCCACCATAAGACTGTCTGTGATATCCAGCAAATCTTTCTACTAGCATTCCTGCAAAGTCATATTCTTCACACATAAAAACTCTTTCGTTTGGAATGAAGACATCATCAAAGACTACTAATGCCTCCTGCCCACCAAACTTCTTATTTCCAAGATCTATATCTGCATTTTCTTCCAGCTTCCTGGTATCACAGGACTGGCGTCCGTAAACCATGAAGAGACCTGGTGCATCAGACTCAATTGCAAAGGATACCGCATATGACTTATCAGCTTCGCTCATAGCCATTGTTGGCATAATTAAATGTTCATGTGAATTAATTGAGCCGGTTTGATGACATTTTGCCCCTCTGACTACTATCCCATCAGGCCTTTTTTCTACAATGCGAAGGAACAAATCAAGATCAGCCTGCTGGCTTGGAGCCAAACTCCTGTCACCCTTTGGATCAGTCATTGCGCCATCCACAACAAGATCTTTTTCCTGAATATACATAAGATATTTTTTAAAATGTTCATGGTATTCTGTCCCATATTTCTTATCAATTTCATAGGTCGTAGAAAACACTGCATTGAACGCGTCCATTCCTACACACCTTTGGAAGCAGGATGCCGTTTTCTGACCAAGAAGTCTCTGCATCTTCACTTTTTTTATTAAGTCTTCAGTACTCTGATGAAGGTGTGAAAATCTGTTCACCGTTTCACCTGTAAGATTAGACTTAGCCGTCATCAAATCAGCATACTGAGGATCATGGGCCAATTCGTACGTCATAGCGATACATTCGATTGAAGGCCTAATCATTGGATGATCCACCCAGTTTTTTACCTCCTCACCGAACAGGTACACTTTGGTGTTCAAATTTCTTAAGCTCTCAATATATTGAGCTCCGTTCATTAATGCCATAATAAAATCACTCCTTAAATATTACTGGGCTACACATTAACGAATACTTACATAAACGAATTGCCTATATAAACGAATTGCCTACATAATTAGAAACTATAGTAAGAAAAATCAACATTTTTGATTCCGAAACGTATTTATGAAATTACCTTTTTTCTTTATTTAATATTTTTCTCGCCATATCTAGCAGTTCTTCGTCTACGCTCATGTCTAAAACAATATCTTTAACTTCAGGAACTTCTTGCATTACGATACCCTTTACCACATCTTCAATGATAAATTGGGCTGAAGGACAAGTACTGCATTCACCTGTCATTTTTACGTATGCAATCCCATTTTCAAATTTAGTCAGTTTGATTCCACCAAAATGAGATGCCAACACAGGGTTCACTTTCTCACTTAGTACTTTACTTATTTTTTCATTCATTGACATTTACTCCTAATACAAATTTATAAGATGTAAGGCTTTTTATAAGTCTTTTCTTTAAGAATATTTAGACTATTGTCTAAATTAAGTATAATAAATGGTCTCCCCAATGGCAAGAGCTTAAATTATTTATTTATAAGGGAATTGTTTGATAAAAGGGAATAATTAGAATTGTAATATATACAATAAAAAATTTTGTGGTAGAATAAATTAATATTATTCCAGGAGGGCTCTATTATGACAAAATATCGATTTAATACTAATTGTGTTCAAGGAACTTACAACCCAAAATCAGGTGAACCAAGAGTATTACCCATTACTCAAAGCACAACCTTTTCATATGATGATCCTGATTATGTAGCGGATCTGTTTGATTTGAAAGTGGGCGGCTCTTTCTATACAAGACTTGGAAATCCAACAACTGATGCCTTTGAAGGAAAAATGAATCTATTGGAAGGCGGAGTGGGCGCTTTGGCGCTTTCATCAGGTCAAAGTGCCAGTTTGTTTGCTATTCTTAATATCTGTAAAGCAGGTGATCATGTCATTTCTTCTTCAAGTATTTACGGAGGCACTTATAATTTATTCAATGTGTCTTTGCGCAAGTTAGGAATTGATTTTACCTTTGTAGACCCTGATGCTGACAAAGATACGATCCTGGCAAGTGCAAAACCAAATACAAAGGTAATTTTTGGTGAAACAATCGCTAATCCTGGTATGAGTATTCTTGACTTTGATAAATTTTCTTTCATAGCAAAGCAGCTTGATATACCACTAATTGTGGACAATACCCTTGCTACCCCTTATCTATGCCGTCCATTTGAGCATGGTGCAAATATCATAATACATTCCACTTCTAAGTATACGGATGGCCATGCCACAAGCTTAGGCGGCATACTTATTGACGGCGGCAACTTTAATTGGAATAATGGAAAATTCCCTGATCTGGTAGAACCAGATCCAAGTTATCACGGTTTAGAATATGTTAAAACCTTTGGTACAGCTGCCTATATTGTAAAAGCCCGAGTCCATCTCCTGAGAGACTACGGATGCACCCCAAGCCCGTTTAATGCCTTCATGTTTCATCTGGGTCTTGAAACCCTGCATTTAAGAATGGAACGTCACAGCGAAAATGCCTTGAAATTAGCTGAATTCCTCCAATCTCATCCTTGTGTTGATTGGGTAAAATATCCCGGATTAAAGAGCGATCCTTATTTTCCTTTAGCTCAAAAATATATGCCTAAAGGTGCAAGCGGCATACTTTCTTTCGGTATTAAAGGTGGTGCAAGTGCAGGCAAAGAATTGGTAAAGCACCTGGATCTTGTGCGTCTGGTAGTACATCTTGGCGATCTTCGTACAAGCATTCTGCATCCAGCTAGTACCACACACAGACAGCTTTCTGAGAAGCAGCAGATTGAATCAGGAATTCTGCCTGAAATGATACGTGTTTCGGTCGGTATAGAGGATATTGACGATATAATTGAAGACTTTGACAAAGCATTACATGCTGCTGCGAAATAGTGGTGAATTTAATGAGTCGGTGCATAATTATAACTTCATATCAATCAGCGCGGCTAAGAGAGTTCTTTGATTTTCATGAGGATGATTTTATCATTTGCGCAGATGGGGGCTATTCGCATGCTTGCACAGAAGATATTCAAGCAGATGTCTTGATTGGGGATTTCGATTCATTGAACTATGATAGTTTAGAGAATTCTCATTTAAAAAATGGATGCCGAATTTTACGTCAAAAAGTTGAGAAAAACTATACAGATACGATGATCTGTTTGAAGTATGGCATCAACCAGGGCTATAACGATTTTTATATACTTGGTGGACTTGGCGGAAGACTTGATCACACGGTCGCAAATTTACAGCTCATGTCCTATGCCGTAGATATAGGCAAGTCCATTTGGATACTTGATGGTAAAAATTGTACAACACTGCGAAATCCCGGAAGCATAACAATTCAAAAATTAGATGGATATAAGATCTCTCTTTTATCGTATAGCGAAGTATGTGATGGCATAAACACTCAAGGTGTTAAATACCAATTAACAAATGGTCGACTAAATCACAGCTGCGCAATAGGAGTCAGCAATGAATTTATAGACTCAAAAGCTATAATCAGCCATAAATCAGGAAAGTTGCTTATCATCCTTTCACAAGATTAAGTAATTCAAATTAAAAAAACAACCTGGTACTGCACTTAGTGAGTTAATTGACAATAACAACCCTTAGTGCTAATATGAACGAACAAGTTGAGTTGCAATAAAAATGTCATAAGACAAACTAATATAATATTTTGAAAGGAAGAGCGATTATGTATCAGAATTTACTTTACGAAACAAAGGATGGAATTGCTTATATAACTATAAACAGACCGAAATCCCTAAACGCCCTAAGCAATGAAGTTCTCGACGAGTTACATGCTGCATTTACCGCTGTTGATAATGACCCTGAAGTGAAAAGTGTAATTTTAACCGGAGAAGGCAAAGCCTTTGTTGCCGGAGCGGATATTGCTGAAATGGTTAAACTTTCAACTCTTGAAGGGCGAGCAATGATGATCAAGGGTCAAAATGTTATGAATCAAATCGAAATGTTGAAAAAACCTGTTATTGCAGCTGTCAACGGATTTGCTCTCGGTGGAGGATGTGAGCTTGCCATGGCTTGTGATATTAGAATTGCATCAGAAAATGCAAAATTTGGACAACCTGAAGTCAACTTAGGAATTATTCCTGGGTTTGGGGGTACACAAAGACTTCCTAAACTTGTAGGAAAAGGCATGGGTAAATATATGATTATGACTGCAGAAATGATTGATGCTCATGAAGCATACAGAATCGGCCTGGTTGAAAAAGTTGTTCCTGCTGAAGAGTTGATGGGAACAGCCGAAAAAACTGCCAGAATTATTATGTCAAAAGCCCCTATTGCAATTCAAGCAGCAAAATTATCAATAAATAACGGGATCAGCCTTGATGTAAAGACTGGTGTAGCATTTGAGGGAGAAGCTTTGGTTGCGCCATTCAGTTCTGAAGATAGAATTGAAGGCATGACGGCTTTCCTTGAAAAAAGGCCAGCAAAGTTTAAGAATAAATGATACCGCCGGATAAATTAATGTTAGAAATTTATTTTAGGCAAATTAAATATTGGACGTATTATTAGACAAATTAATGATGGACATTTTATTGGACAAATGGACATATTAACTGGACATATTTAGGGTTGATAACGTCTATATAAAAAGAGAGGATTAGCACCGCAATCGATGCTAGTCCTCTCTTTTCCATTACGTCCCGCGTCAGTGTTTATACTGGCTTGGGTAGTCTTCGTGAAATAACATTCATAAGATTATCCGTAGATTTTAGCGGTGCTACAAATTCAGCATCACCAATAACCTTTAATACAGGGGATTCCGGCTTAAGCACTCCACCAATTATTTCACCGATTTTAGCATATTTATATTTATCAAGCTGATCTTTCATTTCTGCGTAAATATCATAAGTGTCATCAAAAGGCATTTCTACTTCGAATACATGAGCTAGCTCTGCAGCAATTTCCCAGTTGCTGTAGGCAACGTCCTCAAAAATTGCCTGTGATACTTGCTGCAGTCGCCTTTCAGTGTTGGTAAAAGTGCCGTCTGTGGAGGCAAAACCGGTACCCGGAATAACGACATCCGCTTTTTTAGCTGTTTCAGTCATATGAGTATCGGAAACCATTATAAACTCCATCCCGCTTAAATCCATATCTGGATCCTCTCCGAATATTAAAATTGCTTTCACTCCCTCAAGTGATTCTGAACCTGATCTTATTCCAAGATCGATTAAGCCCTGACTGTTATTCTTTGCCTTAACCATAAGAATACCGTCTCTCGGAGAACCGATAGGTCCGGAAATAACAGCTATATTAGCAAGCAATGATGCTGCATCCGCAGTAACTAAATTCTGTTGGAATACGATCATCGCTTTCTTAGCATTACCATAAAGCTCAGCAATTTCTTTTGCATCATCGCTTGTTTTAACCTTTGCAATACTTGCGGTAAACTCATCAAAGCCTTCGGCATTGGATTTCTTGCCCATATCCAACAATGCTTTTGCAACTTCCTTTAAAAAATTAACATCGTTATTTACATAGACTGTCTTTGTTGCAAACTCAAAGTGTTGTTCATATCCTTTGGGGTTAATAAGAACCACTTTTACTCCTGCCTCAGCTGCTTGTTTAAGTTTTAATTGAATAATCGGATTAAGCACGATATTGAATCCTGTAACAAGTATCACTTCTGTTGCAAGAAGCTCGTCAATAGTATTAGGAGATGCATCAAAACCTAAAACTTCTGCAATACCATTTTTCCGATTATTAAAGCTCAGTGTCTTAGCACCTATTATATCTGCAAATTTTTTAATCGCATAAGCCTCTTCGTTTGTATATCTGTCAGAAATAGCTACAGCTACGGCATCTTTGCCATATTTTGCTCCAATAGCTTGAGCTTTCTTGGCAGTTACCATAAATGCTTCATGATAATTTACTTCCTCTAATCCATTTTCTTTTTTGATCATAGGGTCGACTAATTTGCCTTCTAGCTGCGCACAATCAAATCCAAATCTTCCTTTTCCACAAAGAAGACCTTTATTTACAGCCCCTTCCATATCCGGAATAGCTTTAATCAGCATATCACCATAGGTTTCAAGGTGCAAACTACATCCTACGGAGCAATAAGGACAGGTTGAATTCGTTACTTCAGTCTTAAGTGGAACAGGCTTTGATATTGAAAGTTTTTCACCTAAAGCACCTGTTGGACAAATGCTTACACACTGACCGCAAGTCACGCAGCCTGATTCAGTAAGTGGCCTTTCAAGTGTAGGTTTTACGACTGTATCAAATCCTCTATTTACTAATCCGAGTGCTCCAACTCCCATCACTTCATCACAGACACGTACGCATAAACCGCAAAGAATACACTTGTTAGGATCTCTTACTATAAACGGATGATCGTCCTCATAGTCGATTTTGTTCACATCTCCTGCAAATCGTTCTGGTTCAACCTTGTATTCATTTGCATATTGTATCAGCTTACATTCAAAGTAATCGTGACATCCGCACTCAAGACATCTCATGGAATCTTCAACAGCCTTATCAGCATCATATCCGAATACTATCTCCGTGAAGTTGTCTTTTCTTTCCATGGCTTCAAGCTGATCCATCTTTGGCCTACATTGTCTTTCTCTGTCTTCAAAGGTTTTTTCCGTTATATCATGTCTTTCAACTACATAAGGCTTTTCGTATTTAATTTTTTCACCGTTAAGGTATGCATCAATTATTTCAGAGGCTTTATTTGCATCTGCAATTGCTTCAACGGCAATGGATATCTTATCATTTCCACAGTCTCCACCTGCAAATACACCTTCTAAGCTTGTCATATAGGTATCTTTATCGTATGCGATACCCCGCTTTCTTGTAAGATCCAGTCCTTCAAATCCTTGAGGATCAACAGCCTGACCGATTGCAAGTATTACAGTATCGATATCCAGCGTCTCAGTTTTACCTTCAATTGGCTTTGGTGCTCTTCTTCCGCTTTCATCTGGCTCACCAAGTTCCATAACCTGAAGCAAAATCTGTTTTACATGCCCTTTTTCATCCTTAATTATTTCTAATGGGTTGACCAGATTTTTGAAGATAACTCCTTCTTCTTCTGCCTCTATTATTTCAATCATATCTGCCGGCATCTCATCTTTAGTACGTCTATAGATATTATAAACTTCTCTGGCTCCAAGTCTTACAGCTGTTCTGCATGCGTCCATGGCTGTATTTCCGCCGCCGACGATAGCAACTCTATCTCCAATCTTTATTTCTTCATTTCTTACTACTTTTCTTAAGAAATCGATGCCGCCTATAACACCCTCAGCATCCTCACCCTTGCAGCCTACACCTGTGGAAACCCAAGCACCTATACCAATAAGAACCGCATCGAAGTCCTTCCGTATAGATTCAAAGGAAATATCGACACCAACCTTAGTATTAGGGATCATAGTTACTCCCATTTTTTCAATGAGATAAATCTCTTCATCTAACACCTCTTTTGGCAGCCTGTACTCAGGGATACCGTATCTAAGCATTCCTCCAAGTTTTGGCATGGCATCGAAAATTGTAACAGCATGTCCCTTAACACGAAGGAAATACGCTGCTGAAAGTCCCATTGGACCACCGCCGATAATTGCTACTGACTTTCCTGTATCAGGAGCGATATCTGGTATAAACGGATTATCTCCAGACAGATCATAGTCCGAAGCAAATCTCTTTAACCATGCTATCGAGATCGGTTCATCGATTAGCTTTCTTCTGCAGTTATCTTCACATGGATGTGGACAAACTCTTCCTATTGCTCCCGGCAATGGTATTTTATCCTTAATCAGTTCATTCGCTTTATCAAATTCTCCGTTAACTATCAAACCTACATAACCCTGACAATCAGTTCCCGCAGGACATGCCAATACACATGGAGGTCTACAGTCTCCAATGTGGTTAGATAACAGAAGCCCAAGATTTGTTTTTCGGGACTCCTTTACTCTCTCGGTTGACGTTAAAATCACCATATTCGGAGCGATTTCAGTTGCACAGGCTTTAACCATTTTGGGATTACCTTCAACCTCGACAACACATAGCCCGCATGCACCATATATTTCAGTTCTTTCATCAAAGCAGAGAGTAGGGATATAGATATCATTCTCTTTTGCAACGTCCAAGATTGTCTGTCCGGGAAGTCCTAAAACTTCTTTGCCATCAATATTTATTCTAATTTTTTTCATCTTTATCACCTCTCTCCTTAGTCTCTTATAATTGCGTCGAATCTGCAAACTTCTTCGCATTTTCCACACTTAATACATAATCTTTGATCGATTTCATGCAATTTCTTTAATTCACCTGAAATTGCATTAACAGGACATTTTCTGGAACATAAGGTACATCCTGTACATTTATCTGTAATGGTAAATGTCAGCAATTCTTTACAGGAATGAGCTGTACATTTTTTCTTGTATATATGATCCTCATACTCGTTTCTAAAGTATTTGATAGTTGTAAGCACAGGATTTGGAGCTGTTTGTCCCAATCCGCACATTGAACCGTCTTTAATCTTTGATGCAAGTTCTTCCAAAAGCTCAATATCGCCGTCTTTTCCCTCTCCTAACGTAATTCTTTCAAGAATCTCCAACATTCTCTTTGTCCCAACACGGCAATAGTTGCATTTACCGCATGACTCTTTTCTTGTAAAATCAAGAAAATACCTTGCCATATCCACCATACAGGTCGTTTCGTCCATTACGATCATTCCGCCAAAACCGACAATTGCACCTGTTTTAGTGATATTCTCATAATCTACCGGTGTATCAGCCAGTGAAGCCGGGATACATCCGCCTGAAGGGCCGCCCATCTGAACAGCTTTAAATTCCTTATCATCTTTGATGCCGTCGCCAATACCGTAAATAACTTCTTTAAGCGGCAAGCCCATGGGAACCTCAACAAGACCTCCCTTTTTAATCTTGCCTGCCAATGCAAATACCTTTGTACCCTTGCTCTGAGGGGTTCCATAAGCTCCAAATGCAGCTCCGCCGTGAGCAATAATCCATGGAATATTTGCAAATGTTTCCACGTTATTTATATTAGTTGGTTTCTGCCAAAATCCTTTCTGAGCAGGGAATGGCGGCTTCAGACGCGGCATACCTCTCTCTCCTTCAAGTGAGGCAATCAATGCTGTTTCTTCTCCACAAACGAATGCGCCAGCTCCAGCCTTTATTCTTATATCAAAGTTGTAACCGGATTCGAAAATATTGTTTCCCAGAAAACCCTTTTCTCTTGCCTGTTCCATTGCAATCTCAAGTCTGTGAATAGCTAAAGGATATTCTGCTCTAACATAAATCAATCCTTCTGACGCACCTATTGCATATCCGCCTATAATCATCCCTTCAATAAGTGAATGAGGGTCTCCTTCCAAAATGCTTCTATCCATGAAGGCACCAGGATCTCCTTCGTCAGCATTACATACCATATATTTTTCTGTTCCCGGGGCTTGTCTTGCGGCATTCCACTTAAACCAAGTAGGGAATCCGGCACCTCCCCTGCCTCTTAATCCTGATACTTTGATTTCTTCAATGACTTCCTCCGGTGTCATCGAGGTTACTGCTTTTTTCGTTGCTTCATAACCTCCTGCTGCGATATATTCTTCAATATCCTCCGGATTTATCAAGCCACAATTTCTTAATACGATTCTTTCCTGTTTATCTATGAACATTTTGTCTGTTTCCATTATTGCATGACCCTCAGCAGGTTCACCGCCAATTAGGTGCTTTTCAACTATATCGGAAACCCTATCAGGTTGAACCTTAACATACCTTGTTAAGGCACCTTTATCATCATATACGTCAACAATCGGCTCTAAATAGCAGTTACCTACACAACCAGTTTTTGCAACTTCTATATTGAGTCCTTTTTCTGATATTAATCTCTCAAATTCAGCAGCTGTTTTTCTGGCGCCCGAAGCTACTCCACAACTACCCTGTCCAACAACAACCTTCATATTGTTCTTCACCTCCTACGCCTCTCTATTTCTAATTTCATTCAAAACCTTCTTAGTACTGTCCTTTGTTAAATTTCCATAAGTCTCATCCTCTGAACCGCTCCTTATCATCATTACTGGAGCAAGGCTGCAACAACCCAGGCAAGCCATATTGTTTAATGTGAATAACCCATCCTCAGTTGTTTCGCCATCCCTGATATTCAATTCTTCATTTATTGCTTCTTCAATTTTGTCTGCACCATTTACATGGCACGCTGTTCCTTTGCATAGCATTATGAGATATTTACCTATAGGCTTGAGCCTAAATTGTGAATAAAAGGTTGCAACACCATAAATCTTTGCTGGCTTTACTCCAATTTTTTCAGAAATGTAGTTTATCGCATCTATAGATATATAACCATAGATATCCTGCACTTTTTGTAAGATAGGAATCAAGCTGCCAGGAGTGTTGGCATACTTTTCCATAACAGGAGCAAGTTCAGCAAAGGCATTGCTGCTGCATCCACATTGACAGCTGCTGTTTTCACAAGTCATATTGTTTCCTTCCCCATATCGTTTAGCATTTAACAATCCTTTATTATCAATGATTGTATCTTGTATAATTAGGAACGATTATACCAGAATTAGAAATAAAAAAACAATATATAGTGTCGAAATATATCGAAGTCTGACTTATTTATTTTGTGGTGCTATTACTGGTGTTTTTGGTGTTTTTAATGAAACTAATGATTTAATATCGTTAAATTTTTAACACAATGGATTTTGCTAAAGATTTTTATATCTCAGAAATGAAAATTTCCAAAGCTAAGGATGGCTCAAGTAGACCGGTTTTTATACTTTTATCGATATTATAGATTTTCATTAGTATTTTTTTTAATGAAGATATTGTATACTTATTAGTAAAAAATGCTGCTTTTTTTATTCTGTATTCATGTATCCCAAGAATCTCCTTCATCTGCAAAAATGACTTGCCCTCTTCCTTCATTTCTTTTATTGCTAAAACGATCTCAAACTGAGAAGCCAACAGGGCAAGAAGCTTGAACTCATTTTCGCCGGAAGACAGCAAATTATGCAGTATATGATAAGCATCTTCTTTACGGTTTTGGCTTAATGAATCGATCATTGCAAATACGTCTGTATCCAAGTTGCCTGATATAGTATTATATACAGACTCTGGTTCTATATAAATATCATCATTATATGCGATTGCCTTTTTAATGTCGTTCTCAAGATTATACAGGCTGTAATCTGTATCTTTGTCGTAATACCCTGATGTTTCGATAATTTGAGCTATCACAGATGGCTTGGCTTTTTTTCCTGATTTACGGAATCTTTTTGTAATGTATGAGATTAATGAGCTTTCATCTAATTTTCCGAATTCGTACACACTGCCTTGATCTAAAACTGCCTTATATAGCCTTTTACGTTTATCTGCACTATCAGCCGTTATAATAAGAATGCAGTGTTCTGGAAGCTGTTTCAGATATGACACAAGGAGTTTTTCTTCTTCCTCGTTAATAAATCTACTCTTTATACCCTCAATCAATTTGAAGTCACTAATAAGTACCACTCTTTTTTCAGAAATAAAAGGTAAGGTTTCGCAGTTATTTCTAATCTGCTCGAATGTTACCGCATTTCCATCTAGACGCGAAAAATTCAATTCCCTGCAGGCTTCATTTACATATTCTTTTACTATTGTTTCAACCGCCCAGTGAATTAGAAAATCCTCCTCTCCATAAAAAAAAAGCAGATTATTTACACTGTGGCTTTTAATTTCCCTATCTATTATTTTATACGCATGCTCTTTCTTAGCATGGTTTCTATTTGCCATTTTTCTCCCTCTTCCTGAAGGATGATTGCACCATCCTGATCATTTCTATATACAATTATATCTTTTTTTAAACATTTATCAATGATTGCAGGATGTGGGTGTCCGAAATTATTTTTCCCCACTTGAAATACAACAATATTGGGATTAACTGCATCTAAAAACCTATCTCCTGTGGAGTACCTGCTTCCGTGATGGGCTACTTTAAGAATATCAGCATTTAGTGAGCTTTCATTTTCACGATATAAATTCATAATTTTCTGTTCTCCTTCAAGTCCAATATCCCCTGTCAGCAGCACAGAAAGCCCATGATAATACAATTTAATCAACAAGCTGTTATTGTTTTCATCATGCTCATCCAGAAGAAATTTTTGATACATCTCATCCGATTTTTTTTCTGGATAAAGTACATCCAGTCTAATCCCCTTTTCGATTTCTATTCGGTCTCCTTTTTTCAGATAAAGCAAATCTTGTTTTTTTAAGCCTGTATCATCCATGATCAAATGCTCTTTATGACGGTATGCTTCATAGATTCCAAGTTTTCGAATTTCCATCTTATTTGAGAGCTCGGCTATTCCAAGATAATGATCATCATGGAGGTGGGTAACTACAGCTAAGTCTATTGAACTTACATGGTTTTTTAATAGATAAGGAAGCAGTATTTTTTCACCTACAGCATTGTTAGGGCTGCCACCGCCGTCAATAAGAATATTTTTGCCGCCTGGAGTCCTTATGTGCAAGCAATCCCCTTGACCCACATCAACAAAAACTAGCTCTGCCTTATGGTGTTCTGTACCAATCATCGCTAAAGCTAAAAAGGAAATAATAATAAAAACAGCGCAGATGAGAGCAATAACTTTATATTTTTTTCGTTGATATTGAATACGAAAAAGTTCCGATGATAGATAAAAAAAGAACCCGTAAAAAAGTAGCATAAAAAAAATATACGGACTTGTCACATTAAAAAAACCTAAGCCTGGTAGATAAAACAACTCGTTTAGCCAAGTCATACCGTTGATGAGCAATTCCGCCAATTCAGCAAGCACCCCAAACATTAACCCAACCGGTCCTACGCCTTCAAAAAAAGAAAGCGGCATTAATGCAACACCCAAAGGAATGAGTATTCCAGATATTGCTATTACAGGAATATTGATGAAGAAAGACGCAATTGAAAAATAATTGAACATATATGCTGTCAATGGAGCCATACCAATTTGTATCACTAGTAAGGGTGCAATATACCGGGGCCCTTCAATCAATATGTCCTTGACGTTGCTGTTACTTTTTTGATTAAGAATATCTAATTTTCTGTTTACCCATGGAAGCGCTGATGCCAGACAGAATACAGCCAGGTATGATAGCTGAAAGCCTATATGAAATAAGTAAAATGGATTGAAAATGAGCATTACAAATGCACCGAACGCTGTACATGACATAAAATCATACCGATGGTATGAGATTTTAGAGAAAATATAGATGAAAATCATAATAACCGCTCTGACAACAGAAGGTGAAAATTCAGCTAAGGCTGCATACAGAATCAGAAACACTACGCTCAGTAAATAAAAACTTTTTGTCTTTCTCGAACCAAATAGACGGCTTATAAACATATAGATAATGCCCACATGAATTCCAGAAACACTTAATATATGTGCGATTCCGTTTCGTTGGAACATTGAATATGTATTGTCGCCAATTAAGCTGCGATCTCCAAAAAGCATCCCGGTCATTATCCCAAACGTTTCCGGCTCCATAACTTTTTCAAGTCTATTAAGAAAGCCATATTTCATGGCAGCAATATTGGAGAATAAAATTGATTTATTCTCGCAGTAAAATACTATGTTTTCAGCATTTGCCTTTATAATAATCCTGACGCCTATTGTTTTCAAATAGAGTCGGTAATTAAAAAGACCAGGATTCCGGCTTTCGTTTGGGAGTAATACCTCACCTAGTACACGAGTTCTTTTTCCAATCATATCCTGTGGTTTTATCGAACTACCCTTAACCTGTATAAGCCTTTTTCCTCCATTTTCTGAGGTTATAAGCATCTGCCAATATTCCTTGTCTTTGATTTGAACAGTTATTACGCGACCTTCAACATAACAGTGCTTACCGATATCTTCTACCAGAGGATCCTGACTATTTTCAGCTACATAATATGAAAGACAACCAAATAAATTTATCAATAAGAAAAGAACAGCTATCGATGACTGGTTAATTTTGAATTTCAGAAGCCTTACAATAATACTAACTGCCACTATCAGGGATGCAAAAATAATTAAAGAGAAGCCATCTTGCAAAATAAAATGCTGAATGACAATTCCAAAAACGTATGAAAGAAAAATAAAAACAATTGGTCTTCTCACAGTTCATGTCTCCTGCTTACGAATACCAAACCCTCATTCTCTCATACACATATATTTACATATAATGTAATTTATGTCAATACCCGTTTGTTAGTCTGATGGAAGAGATCGGTGCCCAAGCCCTATTACAACTTCATTGAGATGCAGCAGCCCTATGCTCATGAATATGCACACGCTGAGATGCTCCTTATGCCTGCAAATTGCAACCTTTCCTCCACCGTTAAGACCGGTAGCCTTTGCCGCAATCTGCGTGATCGCTTCTCTCGCTGCCCCTGCTATTGCTCCGTCCTGTACGTGACTTTCCTTTGTTATTCCGCTTTTTCTGGAAGCAATAATCGCTCTTTCGATTACAGTATGAATTGAGTTTACAATATTTCCGCCTATATCTACTGCGGCACCACGGATTTCCCTTTCTTTCAATTTTGTGATAAGTAATTCCTCTGAGCTTCTATTTGGTGTAATAGCAAGCTTAATGGCTGCTCTGGCAACATCGACACTATCATACATAACTTCTCCTCCATGCTGATAAGCATACTAAAATAATTCGAATTTGTCCTTTAATGCTTTTACTTTACAATGAAAAAGTAAAGAAATCAATATTACAAGTATGTGTCTTTGATAGAATTCGATTAACATCATAAAATCATTATGCTATAATGATTTCATCTAGGTTTAGTTCTAGTATAGAGTAATAATTATACAGATTTTTACAAAGTTTAAATATAGAACAAACTGTTAACAAGGGAAGGTGATATCCTTGACAGATGAGTTTGAAAAAAATGATGAACAAAAAGAAATGGAAGATTTCTTTGCAAAATTTGATAAAATAAGCAATGATTTCGATAAAAGTTTTAATATGCCAAATAAAAATCAAGATTCAGCCAAAATAACTTTAGAGGAAGAATTTGACTCGAAATTATCAGAAGATTCAAAGACGACAAATGTAAATCCCGTTGAATATGGTGTAAATAAAACACGGTTAGAACGATTGTCTGAATCCAAACGCCAAAATCAAATTTTTTCAGCAGTAAATGAAAAAATGAATTCTGTAAAAAAACGATTCAACAATAATGCTAAATTACTCCAAAGTGAGAACGTTGAAAAAATGGACAGCAACACATCCGATCAGGTAGATAATCCGATGAATAAAAAAACTAATAATAAGAAAAAAAAATATACTCTAAATAAGAAGCAATTATTAAAAGTCCTAATAGTTTTATTTTTGGCTTTTGGACTGATCTTGGGTGGATTTGTTGTTTCAATTATTGCTACGACGGAGCCAATCGAACCTGGAAATATTTATTCACGATTAGCTGAAAATTCTATACTCTATGATGATGAAGGAAATGTTATCGACAGCATTTTGACCTCTAACAAGGAAATGAGAACCAATGTCTCATATTCTGATCTGCCGCAAAACCTTGTGGATGCATTTGTCGCCATCGAAGATAAGACCTTTTGGGAACACAACGGATTCAATGTGGTCCGCATACTAGGTGCAATTAAGGAAAGTATCTTTGAAGGTCAAAGAATCAGTGGAACGAGTACCATCACCCAGCAACTCGCAAGAAACGTCTATTTGGCAGAATCAAAATCCAAAAGGGATATGGCTAGAAAAATAAAAGAGGCCTATTATGCAATATTATTAGAAAAGCATCTTTCAAAGAAGCAAATCATTGAAGCTTATCTAAACACAATATATTTAGGACACGGCGCAAATGGAGTTCAAGCAGCGTCTCAGGCATATTTCTCAAAAGATGTAAAGGACTTAACTCTTCTAGAATCAGCAGCACTTGCAAGCCTTCCCCAAGCCCCCGATGCTTTTGCACTGCTGAAACGATATGAAAGCAGCCAGGTAGCAGAAGACGATCCAAATATTGTTCGAAGGGGAGAAGTGTATACCCTTGTATATAACGATGCTTTCACGAATAGAAAAAATCTAGTTCTCTCTTTTATGCTTGACCAGAAAAAGATTACTCAGGAGGAGTATGATGCTGCCATGTCTGAAGATTTGAGGGATTATATAAATCCAGGAGATGATTCAACAGAAAATCTATCCTCCTACTTTGCCGACTTTGCTATCGATGCTGTTGTGAAGGACTTAATGAAAGAACATAACATCGACGAATTCGAAGCCAGACAAATAATAAAAAATAACGGTCTTCGCATCTACACCACCATGAACTCTCGTATTCAAAAGATCGTAGAGCAAGAATTCGTAAAAAATAATAATTTTCCAAAAGTATCTAATTTGAAAAAAGATTCTGCTGGAAATATTCTCGATTCTAGCGGCAATATATTACTTTATAATTATAATAATTATTTTGATGGAGAAGGGACTTTTTTACTCAATCCAGATGAATACGAATCTAATGCAGAAGGAGGAATTACCCTTTTAAAGGGTAAGCGCCTGCATTTTTATAAAACTGAGGTTCAAGGTCAGATTGATTATAGCGTTGAGTTCAAAGATATGTATATTATGCAGGATAATGTTTTCTATTTAATTAAAGGCGGCGTAATAAACATACCTCAGGAATATAAGAGTAAGGACAACGACGGCAACTTATTGGTCAGCGAGCAATTCCTTACTGACTATCCCGAATTTTTTCAATTTTCTCCTGAAGGAATCTCTATTAGTAAGGAAAACTATATGCTGAAGCAAAGGGTTGTACAGCCCCAGTCTGCAATGGTGATTTTTGATTATAAGGATGGAAGCATCAAAGCTATGGTCGGAGGCAGAAATATTGACGGAAGATTGCTTTTCAATCGTGCAACAAGTCCTAGACAACCCGGTTCTGCTATCAAGCCTATGGGAGTATATGGACCTGCTCTTCAAAACGGAGTAGATAAAGCTAACGGAGGTATAACAAATACAGCTTCCGAAGGTAATAGTTACGGCGCTCTTTGGACTGCTGCCAGTGTAATCGATGATGCTCCGATGACTGTGCAAGGAAAATTATGGCCTAAAAACTGGTATAACGGTTATCGCGGCTTACACACCATGCGTCAGTCCATAGAACAGTCAGTAAACGTAAACGCAGTTAAAGTATTTTCTGAGATTGGTCTGCAGACTTCAATAAATTTCTTAAAAAAATTAAATATTTCTACCATAGTTGAAAACGGAAATGTTAATGATATGAATGCTGCTGCGCTGGCACTAGGTGGTATGACTCGCGGAATATCACCTTTGGAGATGGTTGCTGGTTATGGGGCTTTTGCAAATCAGGGATATTATACGGAACCCATAGCATACACAAAGGTCACAAACAAAAAAGGAGAAATAATTCTGGAAAATACCTCCGCCAAAAAGAAGGTAATGGACGAAGGCGTGGCATTTATCATGACCGATATGCTGCGAACGACAGTCTCTAACGGTATCGCTAAAGCAGCAGCTATTGGAAGCCATCCTGTAGCAGGAAAGACCGGGACTACATCTGATAACTATGATGCATGGTTTGTAGGATATACACCGCATTTAGCTGCATCTGTATGGATAGGTAATGATATTAATGTTGAACTGAGTCAGGGGAGTGTCGCAGCAGCCACGATCTGGAGTAAAATCATGAGACAGGTACATTCAGGTTTGCCTAGTGGAAGCTTTCCTCCAGCTAACAATGTAATCAGCGTGGCAATTGACACTAAATCAGGCCGCCTGCCATCCGAACTAAGTGCATTGGATCCCAGGGGTACTGTAATAAATGAATATTTTGTAAAAGGAACTGAGCCAACATCATACGATAACGTACATGTTGCAGTAAATGTATGCAGTGAGAGTAATTATTTAGCTACTCCCTACTGCTTCAATACTGTTAATAGTGTCTTTGTGAAGAGACCTTATGCTGTATCCGGGGTCGGAGACATTAATTATGAAATGCCATCATATTATTGCAATCTTCATAATCCTGATGTGTCAACTTACCCTATACATCCGGATGCTACACCTCCTGATGTATGGGATGGATTCCCGAGTTTTCCAGGTTTCCCATGGCCATCTGATAATGACGAAGGAAATCCGGGAAATAACGGAAATGGAAACAACGAAAACGGAAATAATGGTAATGGAAACAACACAAATGATGGAAGCCGAATACCAGATTGGCTTAATTTCTCTAACGATTAACAGCACAAGTAACCCCAAGAATTATATGACACAGATTGCTTCATCGTTTCGATTTTGGTGAAAAAACCAAAGCAATTGCGTACCCAAATGTTACTGCTGCAGCTACCCCTGCGGCAGTATCTTTTATTCCTCCTGAAACAGCGGCAAGGAAACCATCTTTAGCTCCATCCATCGCACCTTTTGCCAAAGCATACCCAAACCCTGGCAATGGAACCGTTGCCCCATTGTTAGCTAACTTGACAAGCGGCTCATATATTCCGAGTCCTGTCAGAATAGCACCAGCAACTACAAAAATTACTAAAATTCTAGGTGCAGTCAACTTTGTTGTATCAATTAATATTTGACCTATTACACAAATAGCCCCACCTATAATAAATGCATAAAAATATTCCATTTTAATTTCCCCCTTCCGTTGTAACAGCAACAGCATGTGCAATGCCTGGAATCGATTCGCCCTGCTGTGGACTTATAGTCGACAATAACGCTCCTGTTGAAACTAATAATGCATTTTTGATTTTCCCGCTTCTCATCTCTTTATATACGTACCCGCTAAAAATGGAAGCAGAGCATCCACACCCACTGCCACCACCGTGTGTATCCTGAGATTCGAAATACATCATTGCTCCGCAATCGTCATAAATATTTGCAACATCCATACCAGCTCCATTCAATAAATCCATTGCTATTTGCTTACCAATCAGACCTAAGTCTCCGGTAAGAATTAAATCGTAAAACTCGGGGGCTCTTTGGGTATCCATAAGGTGTCTTACAATAGTATCTACAGCGGCGGGAGCCATTGCCGCACCCATTTGATTTACGTCTTTTATTCCTGCATCTATGATTTTACCTGGTGTCGCATGAGTAATGTATATTTCCTTTACATCCTGACCCTGAGTGACGGCGGCATCACCTTTATCATTCGCAGAAAGAACCATCCCTCCCGCTGCAGTGCTAGTCCATTGTGCAGATGGAGGACGTTGATTTCCATGTTCAAGCGGCATGCGAAACTGGCGCTCAGCTGTACAATAATGGCTGGAAGCTCCTATTAGAATATTTGACGCATAAAGGCCGTCAATCATCATGGAACCTAAAATCATCGACTCCGTCATTGTTGAGCATGCTCCGTAAATCCCTAAAAAGGGTATAGAAAGATCTCTAGCCATAAAGGAAGATGGCATCAGTTGATTTATTAAATCACCAGTCAGCATACTATCGATTTGATCCTTTTCAAGACCGGACCTTTGAAGTGCTAGTAAAAGAGCTTGTTTCAGCATTTTACTTTCTGACTTTTCCCATGTTTTTTCTCCAAAGGTGTCATCCTCCAATATAATATCGAACCATTTTGCCATAGGTCCCTTTCCTTCCTTTTCTCCAACTATAGAGCAGGATCCTATGATTCTAGGTTTTAGCGGAAATTGAAAGGTTTGTTTTCCAAGTTTATTCTTCATAGCAGCCTCCTATCTCATAAAATAACTGATGATTCCAATGATGACTGAGACTGAAATGCCACATACCAACACTGGGCCTGCAATGCTGAATAGCTTTGCTCCTATGCCTAATACCGGTCCTTCTTTTTTGTATTCAATAGCAGGTGCCACCATGGAATTCGCAAACCCTGTAATGGGAACTATTACACCTGCTCCTGCAAATTTACTAATAGTATCAAAAACTCCCAGGCCTGTCAGCAATTGTGCCAGACATATAAGTATAACGGTTACATAAGCTCCGGCGCTTTTTTCACTTAAACCCTTATCAACTAACATGTTTTGTATATATAAAGCTGCCATACATATTAGTCCGCCTACCAAAAATGCTTTTAAACTGTTTGAAAAATATTTCGGCCTCGGTGTAAACTGCTTTACATACTGCTCATATTTTTTTGCTACTTCTTTTTTGGGCTTATTATTTAGTTCTTTTTCCTTGCTAGCCATATTAAAGCAACTCCTTTTGTTAATGATTCTCACTTTAGTATTTCCATTAGTGCATAAATCATTTATCTCCATTATGATTTTCACTTTAGAATATTTAGGCATTTTTAAAAGAAAGATTCTAAAAAAATCATCACTTAAAAAATAAAACAACCCCTCATACTATTATGAGAGGTCCGATAAACCTTTTTTATATCAGCTTTGTATTTGCATTCAATTATTCTATTTGCTCCCTTAATGCGGTAAGGATTTTTTTTTCTATTCGAGATACCTGAACCTGGGAAATCCCCATCAAACCTGCCACCTGCTGTTGTGTCATATCTTTAAAATACCGCAAGACAATGATTTGCCTTTCTTTTTGAGAGAGTTTTCCTATAACGCTTTTCAGATGAATCATATCGATATTTCTTTGTTCAGTATCAATATAAGGCTCTTTCCCGCGTCTCTCCTGCCTTTCTGGATCATCTAGACTCTCAAGATTTGACATTGCATCGCTGGTTTCCATCAAATGCATGACCTGTTCTGCATCTATCTCCATAAGCTCTGCTAGCTCACTTATTCTAGGATACCTTCCATGTTCATTATAGAAGCTTTCCTGAAAATGCTTCATATTTTTAATATCCTGTTTAACTTGTCTTCCTACTTTAATCCTTCCATCATCCCGCAGATATCGTCTTATCTCTCCCAAAATCATGGGTACCGCATATGTTGAAAACATTACTCCATAACTACTGTCAAAACGATCCACTGCCTTTATTAAACCAATATATCCAATCTGCAAAATATCATCTAATTCATATCCGGTTCCAATGAATTTTACTGCGATACTCTTCACCAAACCAGTATTTTGTTTGATTAGCTCTTCTTTTGCAAATTCATCACCGTTTTTGGCAAGCTCAATCAGATCATATGTATACTCTTTAGTTCTTGTTGCACAATTAGAACTCATAAGCCAAATCCAATTTCTTAATCATTATTACTCTTGTACCAACTCCAGGAGTTGATTCAACTTCAAGCTTGTCCATAAAGCTTTCCATTACGGTGAAACCCATGCCCGACCGTTCTTCATCAGGCTTCGAGGTGTAGAGTGGTTCTCTTGCCAATTCAACATCCTCAATTCCGATGCCATTATCAGTTACAATAATAACAACTCGCCTATCTTTCTCTATCAAGCATTCGACTGTGACCATTTCATTTTCATTTTCTCCATATGCATGAATTATTGCATTGCTTACCGCTTCTGAAACAGCCGTTTTTATTTCTGTCAGCTCCTCAACCGTTGGATCTAAGGGTGCTATAAATGCAGCAACTGCAACCCGTGCAAAACTCTCATTTTCTGACCGATTTGAAAATTGAAGTTTCATTTTGTTCTGAATGTTATCTTTATCATTATTGTTCATTCTCGCTTTTCGCCCCCTTTTCAATATTATCGCCTTCTATAAGCGCAATGGAATCGGCAACATTTTTCATCCTAGTCGCTATTGTATAAATGCCGGCCATTTCCAAAATTCTATCTATATATTCACTACAACCCGTAATCAGTAGTTTACCTCCCAGTTGTGATATTTTATTATATCTACCCATAATAACACCGATTCCCGAGCTGTCCATGAAGCTTACCTTCTCAAAATTGAAGATGAGATGTTTTGTGTGAAAGGTATCAATAGTCTTGTCAATTTCTTCTCTGATTACAGATGAATAGTGATGATCTAATTCACCATCTAAATTTACAATCATAATATCATCCGTCATTTCAAATTCTATCTGCATATAAAAAAACCCCCCTTCCTATTAATTATACAGGCTTGTCCGCTGCCTGTCGCTAAGAGAATGAGGGGGTTTAGTTCTATTTTTGTCGTAATTAGTCAGCTGGGTTGATTATGATAGTTTCTTTGGATGCCAATGCATCATTTATCAACTTTTCTACATCCAGCTTGCTTTCAGATTCTAAAATCTTTTCGAGCTTGGGCTTTGTTGTTGGATGCTTAGGTAAAAAAACAGTACAGCAATCTTCATATGGCAAAATTGAAGTTTCATAAGTACCAATACTTTTTGCGATGTCCATAATATCTATCTTATCCATAGCAATCAGTGGTCTCATAACAGGAATTTGCACTGAATGATCGGTGACAACCAAAGCTTCTGCAGTCTGGCTTGCAACCTGTCCCAAATTTTCTCCTGTAATAAGTAGACAACAGTCTGTCTCCTTTGCAACTTTTTCGGCGATCCTCATCATAAATCTTCGGACAAGGATCGTAGTCTCCTCTTCAGGGCAATTCGTGACTATTGCTTCTTGGATTGGCAAAAGGTTAACAATATGCATTTTAAACCTCCCGCAATATCCGGCAATAATCTGAGCCAAATCTTCGGTTTTTTCTTGTGCCCGTTCGCTGGTATAAGGGTAGGAGTGAAAATGGATAGCCTCAATCAGCATACCTCGCTTAGCCATCATCCATGCGGCAACTGGACTATCTATTCCTCCTGAGAGAAGAACCATGCCCTTTCCGTTGGTCCCCAGCGGAAGTCCACCATACCCCATTATTTTCTGTTCATATATATAAGATTTGCCCTTTCTTACATCAACGAATAAAAGACAATCCGGATCATGTACATCTACCTTTAAAGTCTTGCATCCTTTTAATACTTTCGCACCGATTGTCCTTGCTATGTCAGGTGATTTAACAGGAAAATTCTTATCAGCTCGTTTTGCATTTATTTTAAAGGTTTTTACTCCTTTTTTTTCAATCAGCTCTTGCATGAATTCCACTGCTGCCTTACCTATCTCGTCTAGATCAGAGTCAACCTCAATAGCCGGGCTGATAGAAGCAACTCCAAATACCCTGGAAATTTCACCTACTATTAAATCCGGATCTAAATCACCGGGTGTTTTTACGAAAATGAGCCCTTCATTTCTTTTGACTTCCACTTCATTGTACTTTCTTAATACACGTCTAATTCGGTCAACAAGCATCCTTTCGAAATATGGTTTATTCAATCCTTTCAGTGCAACTTCACCGCACCGAACTATAAAAATTTTTTTCTCTTTATTCATCGAAAACTTCCTAACTTTCTAAATTTATCAACTGCATTTTTCAAATTAATCAATACGTAATCCATTTCCTCTATAGTGTTAAATTCTGAGAAGCTAAATCGAATCGCCCCTTCTATTTCTGTATTAGATAATCCAATGGCCTCCAAGACATGACTTTGACCTCTTTTCTTGGAAGAGCAGGCAGAGCCGGTTGAAACATAGATATTTGATTGTTCAAGAGTATGAAGAATAACTTCTCCACGCACCCCTAAAAAGCTTACATTAAGAATTGCCGGGCTGCCATCCTTCGGACTGTTTATCCTTATATCCTTAATTTCAGAACAGATACATTCTTCTAGATAGTTTCGAACCGATTGAATTGTTTCCATTCGCTTTTCAAAATTTTTCATATATAAATCGACGGCAACCCCAAATCCTGCTATAGCAGGTACATTTTCTGTTCCCGATCTTAATCCGCGTTCCTGTCCGCCTCCATATAAATAAGGTTTTATATTTAGACCTTTTCTTATATATAGTGCCCCAACACCTTTAGGACCATGTATTTTGTGACCGCTTATTGTTATCAAATCTATACTACTATCCTTAACATTAATAGGCAGTTTTCCAAATGATTGAACTGCGTCTATATGAAGCAATATCTCAGTTTTCAGTTTTTTTTCTGCATTGCTTTTCATCTCTGCTATTTCTGTAATGGGTTGTATTGAACCTAATTCGTTGTTTATCTGCATCACCGATATTAGTATAGTCTGTTCGTCCAATGCTTCCCTTAATGCAGATAAGTCGATGATACCGTTACAATCTACGGGAATATACTCAACTTTGAAACCCAAGACCTCAAGATTTTTACAAGTTTCAAGAACTGCAGGATGTTCAATCTTAGAAGTGATGATTTTATTCCCTCTACGCCTTCTGGCTTGTGCCGCACCAAAAATTGCCATATTATCAGCTTCTGTACCACCGGAAGTAAAATATATTTCTTCATCCTTTGCCTTTATTGAGTTAGCAATTATTTTACGTGCTTCCTTAATAGCTCTTTCTGCATCTAGTCCCATGCTATGCAAAGAAGAGGGATTGCCATAATAGGTTTGCATATATTTTACCATTACATCTATGACTTCTTTATATGGCTTTGTTGTTGCACTATTGTCCAAATAAACAAACATCCTATCCTCCAGTATTTTGACACTTTTCTTTTTACGTATATGTAAAGGTGGGATGTGTTCCCGTAGAAACCGTAAACCCCTTTACTGTATTTTATGTGAAACATTCGAAAAACGGCGATTTCCAAGGGAATACACCCACAGTCATTTCATGAAAGAAGAGGCTAAAGCCTCTTCTTTATTTTGCATATTCAATTGCTCTTGTTTCTCTAATGACATTAACCTTGATCTGTCCCGGGTATTCCAGCTCACTTTCTATTTTTTTGCTGATTTCCCGTGCCAAGAAGACTATCTCCTCATCGTTCATCTCTTCAGGCTTTGCAATGATTCTAATTTCACGACCTGCCTGAATCGCATAGGAACGTTCAACTCCCGTCGTGGTATTTGCTATATCCTCAAGTTTTTGCAGTCTCTTGATATATGTTTCCAAGGTCTCTCTTCTAGCTCCTGGTCTTGCGGCTGATAATGCGTCCGCTGCTGATATTAGAATTGCTTCCATGTTCTTGGGCTCATAATCACCGTGGTGAGCAGCCATACCATTTATGACAGCTTCTGATTCCTTGTATTTTCTCAGAAGATCAATACCGATATCAACGTGGGTTCCTTCAATCTCATGATCGACCGCTTTTCCTATATCATGAAGTAATCCAGCCCTCTTCGCAACCTTAATGTCAAGTCCTAGTTCTCCTGCCATCAATCCGGCAAGGTGAGATACTTCCACGGAATGTTTAAGCACATTTTGTCCATAGCTTGTTCTATATTTTAATCTCCCCAGAAGTTTAACCAATTCTGGATGAAGATTATGTATGCCAACCTCAAATGTAGCATGCTCACCTTCTTCTTTAATAATGTGATTAACTTCTTTTTCTGCTTTTTCGACCATTTCTTCAATCCTGGCCGGATGAATTCTTCCATCTACAATCAATTTTTCGAGAGCAATTCTTGCAATCTCTCTTCTGACTGGATCAAAGCCGGATAATATAACTGCCTCTGGGGTATCGTCTATAATCAAATCTACTCCTGTAAGTGTTTCGATTGCTCTAATATTTCTTCCTTCTCTTCCGATGATCCTTCCCTTCATTTCATCATTAGGAAGAGGAACAACAGATACCGTACTTTCAGCCACATGGTCTGCAGCGCATCTCTGTATTGCTCCAGTAATGATCTCTTTTGCTCTTTTATCGGCTTCTTCCTTAGCCTTGGACTCAATATCCTTAATCAAAATAGATGCTTCAAGTCTAATTTCTTTTTCTACGTTTGAAAGTAAAATTTTCTTTGCTTCTTCAACCGTATATCCGGAAATTCTTTCAAGCTCTTCTACCTGCTTATCTATATACCCGACCAGCTCGCGCTGTTTATCTATCAATTCTTGCTCTTTTTTGGTAATGCTCTCTTCTTTTCTCTCTAGATTTTCAGTTTTCCGATCTATAGCTTCTTCCTTCTGAATTAGTCGTTTTTCAGCTCTTTGGATTTCAGCTCTTCTTTCTCTTATTTCGCGCTCAACTTCGCTTCTCATTCTATGAGCTTCTTCTTTAGCCTCGAGTGTTATTTCCTTTTTTATGGTTTCCGATCTGTTTTCAGCATCGAGGATCAAGTTCCTTGCTTTCTGTTCTGCGCTTCCAATTTCCCTTTCCCCTACAGTTTTTCTGAATATATATCCAACCAACAGCCCAAAGGCTAAGGCAATAATTGCAATTATTATTACTGTACCTACTCCTATGCTAATGCACCTCCTTTTTCCTATTATGTAAAAATATTAAAACCTGTTATACTCCCAGCGAACAACTAAATATCAGCATTAGTCAATTTATTATTGATATAGCTACGCAATGTATATTATAATGTTTATTATGGCATGATGTCAAGAGAATTAGACCTCAGGCAATGCGTATATTTGTAATAAATACACTATTTTATCTGATTCCATTCACAAAAAATGAAGGGCTTTTACCATGGATTATTTCAAAAATTTGCTGAAGAATATTGATAAAATATTGTTATTACTGCCGGTTTTTTTGCGGTAATTAGCATCATCATGATTGGAAGCACCTCTTATGAAGGGGAATTTATTATAACTAAGGATATTAAAGTTCAATTTGCCGCCTATTGCCTTGGAACTG
>DUPP01000250.1 GCA_012838265.1 Clostridiales bacterium | reverse complement strand
CCAACAACTTGGTGATATACGAAATATACTGGATTTAAATACGGTTAAACAAATGCAGGATGTGGTATTGAAATTATGCTTCAGCTTAATGGAAAACATCTCACAAAACAGACTTAATAATTGTTCAGTAGCTATTGAGAAGGCAAAATGTTTTATACATGAAAATTATTCTGACAGCAATATCTCGGTGGGGGTGGTAAGCCAGTACCTTAACCTTAGTCCCAGTTATTTCAGAGCAATTTTTAAAAAAGAGACAGGAACCACTTTTATAAACTACCTTACAGAATTGAGAATGAAAAAAGCAAGAGATCTGATTGCCAGCACCAACATGAAAAACTATGAGATTGCCGAAGCTGTTGGGTATTCTGACCCGTATTATTTCAGTTATTGCTTCAAGAAGCATTTTAATATGTCTCCAAGCGAGTTCAGGGAAAGCTTAGAATTAAGATGTAGACAAATATAAAGCACCAGCCATTATATGCTACAGACTAAGTTGTGCAGTTTATTGTTTCTGGCTGCATTATAAAATGTTTATTGACATTCGGTCTGTTGTTCTGCTACTATTTGAATATAATGTTAAACGTTTCGCGATAGAGGGTGATTATAATAGCAGCAACAATAAAGGATGTAGCAAAGTACGCTGGTTTATCAATTGCAACAATATCTAAGTATATTAACGGGGGAAATGTAAGGGAAGAAAATAAAAAGCGTATAGAAGAAGCAATTAAAGCTCTTGATTTCAGGGTGAATGAAATAGCCAGAGGTCTGAAAACAAATAAAACTGCAACAGTAGGTGTTTTAATTCCCAGCTTGGAAAACATATTTTTAACCAGTATTGTATCCAGAATTGAGAGTATTCTGCTGGAGTATGGTTACAGTACAATTATATGCGATTACCGACAGGACCGGGAGCTGGAAAACCTAAAATTTGATTTCTTGATGAACAAGCTTGTCGATGGAATTATTCTTGTGCCTCAGAATATAGATGAAGATAAAATCAGAAAGGCACTGGAGAAAGATGTACCCGTAATATTACTGGATCGATCCCTCAAAGATATTGATTGTGATGCCGTACTGGTTGACAATCTAAATGCTGCTTACGATGCGGTGGAACTTTTATTTACGAAGGGCCATAGAAGAATTGGCATTATCAGTGGTCCCCAGGATATTTATACCGCACGGGAACGTTTAAAAGGTTATTTAAGGATTCATAATGACTATGAAATAGAAATAGATGACGACCTGATAAAGTATGGAGACTATGAAATACAAAGTGGTATGGAGCTTATGAATAGCTTTCTTGATATGGAGAATCCTCCAACAGCTGTTTTTGTTACCAACTATGAAATGACTTTGGGAGCAGTGATGGCGCTTAACAGCAGAAATATTTCTGTTCCGGATGAATTGTCACTGATTGGGTTTGATAATATGCAGCTGGCGAATGTTGTGAAACCAAAGCTATGCATAGTAGTGCAGCCAATGCAGCAGATCGGGGAATATTCTGCACATCTGCTGCTTAAAAGAATGAGGGGCGATAAAAGTGGCTTTCCTGCAATGGTACGTTTAAAGACAGAAATTGTCGAAGGAGAATCTATCAAGGCT
>DUPP01000115.1 GCA_012838265.1 Clostridiales bacterium | reverse complement strand
GGCCGATATATCGGTGAAGGGTAACTCGAAAAATGCGTGACCGGCTACTGAAGCCGGCGATTGATCACCGGCGTTTGGGTCAATTTTTAACCGGCGATTGGGTCAAAAATATTCCGGCGTTGACAGAAAGGTGTGCGCCCGGCGAGTACATTATACGGCATGAAATGAGAAGTTATGATTACAACTACATGTCGTTTATGGAAGAAACCGGAGCTGAGTACATAGGGAGAGTCGCGAATTGGATATACTTCCGCAGAAAAACCGAACTTGGTCAGTTTGATATTTTCTCTGACATTGATTCAAAAATCAGCCATCTGAACAGAATAGGAAAGGCACTTGCCTTTGGAGGGTTTCTTAACCTGGGACTCGGCTTTATCAATATCATTAATTCGTATCATACCGGGCTTATCAATCTGCTTGCCTCAACAGTCCTGATGTACGCATTGGGCCGTATACACGGCAAAAAGGAAGCTCTGGAGAAGGACCGGAACCTGTATGAATAAAAAGCTTTAAAAGTAAAAGAGGGGCATAGAGATTCTCTATGCCCTTAAAACTTTAAATCAAGCCTGACTTAATAAGTAGATTTCTAACAATTACTGCTGCCTCAGCCCTGGTCATGTTGCCTTTAGGCACGATCATATGACCGTTTCTGCCGGAAACGACCCCTGTTTTGATACATGCGGCAATATATCCCTTTGCATAGTGTGATGATTTGTAAATATTATATGTAAATATTATATATCGACTCTCCTAATGTTTCAAAATTTAATATATATTGTCATAATAAATGAAAATAGAATCAATGTATTTATTTCCCAACGCAGACAAGCATATGGCAATATCATTGACCAAAAAAGTACATGCTTCTTTTGAAGGATTTGACAAATAAGAATAGTGTCTAATATCTTAAATCTCTTTCTTTCTCAGGGATCATTTGCATCAAATAATTGTAAGCACCGGAATCTAAAAAAATATAATTCTTAGGGTTATTAACACTTCTATATTCTATAATCGTTTTTCTCTTGTCAACAACATGATTCTCTGTTTTTATAGGGTCTGTTTTTTTCCTGCTTCCAATTACTGCGCCTGCTCCACCTGCTATTATCCCGCCTATAACTGCACCCTTGACAGATCTTCCGCCGCCTCCGCCGCCGCTGATAGAAGTTTCTGTGTAAAAATCCCCTTTTTGAGTGAAATAGTTTATATTTCGTAAATCTATACTAATGAGATTCCCACCTAAAAATTCATAAGGAAGTATTTTTAACAAGCCTCTGTCACACCATAAATATGATCTTGTTCCATACTCCTTTGTGAAGTCTGAATATAGAGTTACATTAAAAGCATCTGCAGGTACATTATGCATTTTTTTATGCTCCTGCAGCTTTTTAGACCATTCATCAGCATACTTTTTATCTTTCTTTAACGTACGATTAAGAAAGACAAAAAATAAAATAAAGATTGCAAGTAAAGCAAAATAAAATATAATTTCAAACATATCTTTTGCTCCGTTGCATATATTGTCTTGTAATTAATAATATATAATGTTAATTTACAAGTCAAGCATTATGGACAGCAGCCGTATGATGTAATGTCAATCTCGTTGTCCAGATTGGTTTTTGTAGTATTATTCGTTCCCTTTAGTAGTTCATCCATCAGACTACTAATTTTGGTACTTATTTTTACATACAATGATGTAGTAGCTGCTGATATAACGGGTGCGCTTTCATATATTCCAACTCCTGTATAAATCGCTGTAGCTACTACAACAACTACAGCTTCACCTTTACCTTGTGAATATTCAAGCTTGTTTTTTATGTCGTGAGGATACTTGGTTTCGCTTCCACTAAGAAATTGCCCTGTCAAAATATACTTTTTTCCCTCAAGTCTCCAATCTACACCATATTCCTCCCTTAATAAACTCCCTTAATAAACTCTCACATACTTTAATTATCTTCATTTTTCATTGATTTTCATATTAATATGGTTGAGCCTGTACTCCGGATACTGCAATTTAGCTGGTAGTTTTGTGGTTTCAGGCAGAGG
>DUPP01000114.1 GCA_012838265.1 Clostridiales bacterium | reverse complement strand
GTGGTTTCCCCAAGTGCTTCCCATTTTAATCACCTAACACTTTCATAATTTGCAGTAATTCTGTTATTGGAATTAATTTTATTTGAACTTTACCAAAATCTTCGATCA
The DNA here is from genome assembly GCA_012838265.1 of Clostridiales bacterium. GTDB lineage: Bacteria > Bacillota > Clostridia > Peptostreptococcales > Anaerovoracaceae > Anoxybacterium. The sequence continues at coordinate 2,263 of DUPP01000114.1, read as the reverse complement.
TTACAAAGTGTATGCTCTCTCCTTGCTTCTTTTTATCCGACATCATTGCTCTGTATATTTCTTCTGCTGGATAAGGCAATTTCGTTGGTAAATCAAATGTGTTCAGTATCCTTTTTAGACGTTCATAGCAGCCTTTTTTTGTAATCCCAAGATTTTCACCTATGAAGGCTGCCACGGTCATACCAATCGAAACTGCTTCTCCATGTGAAAACTGCTTAAAATTTCCAAGCTTCTCTACTCCATGGCCTATGGTGTGTCCGTAATTCAAAATCCTTCGAATCCCTTCTTCTGTTTCATCTGCCTCCACAACATCTACTTTAATACCAACACACCGATTTATCAATTCGATAATTTCATTATCTTTATTATCATAATCACACAAGTCAATTTGGCTTATCATATCCAGTATTTTTGGATCTTTTATACAGCCATACTTAATCACCTCAGCCATGCCGTCTATAAAGGTGCTCTTTGGAAGCGTTTTTAATACATCTGAATCGATTAAAACCAAATCTGGCTGTCTAATTGCGCCCACCAGGTTTTTCCCCTGAGGAAGATCAACGCCACATTTCCCTCCGACTGAAGAATCCACCTGTGCCAGCAACGTGGTGGGTATCTGTATTAAATATCGAATTCCCCGCAGATAAGTAGCCGCTGCAAACCCTACAATATCGCCAGTAACACCTCCACCCAAGGCTATAATCATATCGTTTCTTTCAATTTTATTATTGCTGAGGGTGTCATATATACGGGAGACGGCTTCTAAGTTCTTATGTTCTTCGCCTGCTGTCAGTACATGATTAATCACTGGAATACCTATGTTCTCCAGCTTTTCCTCTAAAGCTTTAAGATAATGCTTCTCAACATTTGTATCAGTAATCACGCATATCTGAGAAGGTTTAATTCTGTCTGCAAAAAGGTTCTTGCAGTACTTATCTGATTCTTGCAGTATCCCCTTACCGATTATTATTCTGGACGTATTATTTTTTCCATTCAATATTAATTCTTTCATTTAGATCTTAGCCCTCTTTTTATAGTTCGCGACCCAGCACTGCTGCAATTGATTTTAATTTTTTCATTGTATTTTCAAACATATCATAAGTAAGGCTTTGTGCTCCATCGCTCAAAGCGTTGGCAGGATCGTTATGAACTTCAATCATTAGACCATCAGCTCCTGCAGCAATTGAAGCCATAGATAATGATTCAACCATCCATGACATTCCTGATGCATGTGATGGATCTACGATAACTGGTAAATGACTTAACTTTTTTAATGCTGGAACTGCGCTGATGTCAAGCGTATTTCTGGTAAATGTTTCATTCGTGCGAATCCCTCTTTCACATAATATCACATTTTCATTTCCACCGCTTAAAATATATTCTGCCGACATAAGAAACTCTTCAAGAGTATTAGAAAATCCTCTCTTTAAAAGCACTGGAATCCTTGCCTTTCCAAGTTCAATCAGCAATTCATAATTCTGCATATTGCGAGCTCCTACCTGAAAACATTCAACTTTTCCAATAAATTTTTCTACATGCATTGGGTTTGTTATTTCCGTTACAATTGGAAGGCCAGTTTCGGCTTTTGCAATATTTAAAAGTTCCAACCCTTCCGCTTTTAACCCCTGGAAAGAATACGGCGAGGTTCTCGGTTTCCAAGCACCACCTCGTATTACGGTTGCTCCAGATTTTTTGATATGATGGGCGATATCGACGATTTGTCTCTCGTTTTCTACAGAGCAAGGACCCGCTATGACAACAATCCTTTTCCCTCCAATTTTTACACCTCCAACATTCACTATTGTGTCTTCCGGATGCATTTTGTTATTTGCTCGTTTGTATGGTTCCTGTACCTTTATGATTCTATCGGCATACTCGGTTAAATATACGGAGTTTCTGTCAATCGATGAAGTATCCCCTACTACTCCAAGAACTGTGGTCTCAGCTCCAACTATTGGACATACTTCAACATTATAACGGCTTAACCATCCGGATATTTTGTTAATGTCCTCATGGGTTGCTCCATTTTTTAATACAATGATCATTTTTCATTCTCCTTATTACCTGTATCATTAATGAATTATTATTGCATAAATTATTCTTAAATTTTGTTATCTGATACTCTTACGCACATCTTAAAATCTCCACAATACAAAAAAACCTCTCATCCCTATAAAGGGACGAAAGGCAATGATTCATATCTTCCGCGATACCACCCAAATTCAGCACTATGCAAGTACTGCACTCTTTTCGAACACAAGGC
>DUPP01000113.1 GCA_012838265.1 Clostridiales bacterium | reverse complement strand
TGTGGAAAATGTTAAGTACAAATTTTTTTAGCAATCATATAATTCCGACAATATTTCCTATTTCTATATTTGATAGAAATGAATCTATATTGTCATGTATAAAATCATCCGCCGCAAAAGAAATAATATATTTTTTAATTAAAGAAAACAATACGCCGTTGGGGATCGTAAGACTTCATTGCTTAATGGAAAAAATTGATACCTTACATGAACTGGACTGGCAGGACTTTATTAGCAAAGATTTTTGCATAGTTGAGGAAAAACAACTTGAAAAAATAGTGTTCCAAAATGTACCCAATAGATTCCTGTTAATTCAAAACGATAAAGGCTATTCAGGAGTTATGGACCTGAATATCTCTCACGACCACTACGACCAAACATTAAATGGTGCTATAAGTATTATGGATGCATTGATGAACTCTTTCCATAATGGCTTGATTGCTATTGATGAAAACCGGAATATTATTGTATTAAACAAAAGCGCTGCTGATTTTTATGGAATAAGCGAAAAAGAATCTATTGATAAGCCACTAAAAACTACATTGCCTGATTCCTCATTAAACAGTGTGATGTTTGATTCGGACATGCCCATACAAAATATTATTCCGATAGGTGGCAAATATATTCAAGCAAACCGTACTCCTTTGATTATTCGAGGCAGAGTCGCCGGTGGTATCAGTGTTTTCCAGGATGTAACGAATACTGAGACAATGAATAAAGAGCTGCAATTGGCGAAAGAAAACGAAAAATTCCTGGAAAGTGTGATTGCAAATTCGTATGATGGGATATATATAACAGACAGGGACGGACTAACCTTGGCAGTAAACCAGTCATATGAGCGAATCACAGGAATTATGAAAGAGCAGCTAATTGGAAAATATATGAAAACTTTAGTAGAGGAGGGCTTATTATCAGTTTATATTACAGATGATGTAGTAAAGCAGAAAAAGCCTATTACTCATAACCAGAGAATTGAAAATGGGAAAAGAGTTGTTATAACAGGTAGCCCAATATTTGATGAAGCGGGCAATGTTACTAAGGTTATCACAAACGTCAGAGATATAACGGAACTGATTAATCTGGAAAAGAAGCTCCTTATATCTAATGAAATGACAAATTTATATCAAAAGGAGCTTTTTAAAGAGGCTGCTGAAGAGAATATAGTCTGCCGAAGCAAGAAATTTACTGAAACTATTAAGTTAGCCAAGAGGGTTTCTTCTAAGGACTCAACTGTTCTTATATTAGGAGAGACCGGTTCAGGAAAAGAAATCGTAGCACGATATATCCACCTGAACAGTAACCGAAAAAACAAACATTATATCAAAATAAATTGCGGTTCTATTCCAGCTAACTTGTTGGAATCAGAATTGTTTGGATATGTACCCGGAGCCTTTACTGGTGCACATCCCAAAGGAAAAGTGGGAATGTTTGAATTAGCCCACGAAGGGACTTTGTTCCTTGACGAAATAGGTGAAATGCCGATTGACCTACAGGCTTCTTTGCTAAGAGTACTGCAAGATGGCGAAGTAATAAGAGTCGGCGATACCAAAAGTCGAAAGGTAGATGTGCGAATAATTGCTGCAACAAATCGTAATCTGGAGGAAATGATTGCAAATGGTACTTTTAGAAGTGACTTGTTTTACAGGTTAAATGTAGTATCTATATATGTACCCCCTCTCAGGGAACGATTAGATGATATTCCAGCTTTAGCCGAACACTTTATTGATAAATTAAATAAAAAATATAATGAAGGCAAAGTAATCACATCAAATTTCATAGACCAGCTGTTAAAAATGGATTGGCCAGGCAATATCCGTGAGATGGCAAACTTTATTGAAAAACAATATGTTATATCCGATGATGATATAATGGATACCATCATTAATTACCAACCTGGCTCTCCAACAACAGATAAAAATGCTTCGGGCATCACTGTAAACGGCATCATTCCGTTAAATGAAGCAGTTAAAGAAGTGGAATCTATCCTAGTGGGAAGAGCAATGAAGAAATGTCGTACTACCTATAAGGCTGCCGAACTGCTAAAAGTCAGCCAACCAACATTCTTTAGGAAGTATAAGGAATATTACGGAGAAGAAGATCAAAATTAGGATAAGCTATGAAAGAAAAATATAAAATTGCCCTGCGTTTTTGCGGCGGCTGCAATCCATACTTTGATAGAGCAAAGTTATATGAAGATGTGAAAACTGAATTTTCTTCAGTTTGTGATTTTGAACTTTTCCATGAAGATCAGAAATACGATATTGTACTTCTGATTAATGGATGTTCATCAGAATGTTTGATGGAAGAGGACTATGATGCGGACTTGGTTGTACTTCATGATAGGAATTACCAGGATTACAAGGCTGTCATTCAGTCTGCTATGGATAAAGTAATAAAATAGAATATATAATTTAGAATATAATTTGAATAAAAATATGATTTAGAATAGAACAGAAAGACTGCCTCGAATGTTTCGGGGCAGTCTTTCTTATTAATGCAAGGTTTTCTCTGTGGATAACTGTTAGGGTTCTTATTCGTTTGCAGCCTTGTATTTCTTAAGGGCTTCTGTAAGTTTTGGAATGATAACCTTTACGTCTCCTACGATACCGAGATCTGCGACATCGAATA
>DUPP01000112.1 GCA_012838265.1 Clostridiales bacterium | reverse complement strand
TTATGCATGATGTACTCAAGGTAAATATGATGGCGAACATTCATGATGAGAATGATCATATCGCTTCTCATACGAATATAGATTTAACAAATAAAGACATTTTTGTAATCAACGTTATGGGAGCTCCTGGCTCCGGTAAGACCACAACTTTGAAAAATATAATAAAAAACTTAAAAGGCCTGAAACCTTATGTCATAGAAGGCGATATAGAATCCGACATTGATACCCGGGATTTGCGCGGACTTGGTATCGATACATTTCAGATTAATACATTTGGAGCTTGCCATTTGGATGCGCCGATGATTCATAACATTGTACAGAATATTAACTTTGATGAAAAAGGGGTTCTGTTTATTGAGAATATCGGGAATCTTGTATGCCCTGCAGAATTCAGTATTGGAGAACATTGTAAAATGTTAGTTTCAACGGTAACAGAGGGTAGTGATAAGCCGTATAAATATCCGCTGGCATTTGAAAAGGCAGATATTATCATATTAAATAAAACAGATCTTCTCCCGTATATAAATTTCGATGAAGAATTTTTTATGAAGGGTATAAGAGTGTTAAATAAAGAGGTACCAGTTTTTAAAGTATCTGGAATAACTGGTGAAGGATTTCCTCAGGTGGCTGAATGGATAATTAAGAAAGCTTCAGACAAAAAGGCAGACAATCATAATCATCACGATGAATAATGAAGAATAATGAACTAGGATAAATCGGAGAATGAAATATATGCCTAAAAGGAAAACAGTTAAAATTAAAATATGGGGAATCGTTCAAGGGGTCGGCTTCCGACCCTTTGTTGCTAAATTAGCAGACCGTTATGGAATAAAGGGCGAAGTTCTTAATATTGGCGGTTTGGTTGATATTGTACTTACAGATACTCACAGCAGGATACAAACCTTTCTTGAAGCATTAAAGCGAGAAAAACCGCTTCCGGCTGAAATTGTCCACATCAGAACTGAAGAAGTTGAATATCGTGAATTCAATGATTTCACTATTTTAAACAGTGATGAGGGGGACGATGAAGCAGCAATGATTCCTGCCGACTTATCAATTTGTCCTGATTGTCTTGCGGAAATGAAAGACGAAAAAAACCCCCGGTATATGCATCCCTTTATAAGCTGCATGATTTGCGGCCCAAGATATACAATAACTGACAGGTTTCCTTACGACAGAGATAATACATCTATGATAGAGTTTCCTATGTGTGACTTTTGTCATGGAGAATATACTGACCGTCACAACAGACGTTACCATGCTCAGACTATATCATGCCATGACTGCGGTCCTATGCTGGAATACAAGCTGTCTGAGAGCAAAGGACCCCAAGATGCTGCAGCTGTAGGGATCATTGGTCTTAATGCAAGCCGGAAAATCATGGATAAGGCTATTCAGCCGCTCATAGTCGCCGCATCGCTTATTCTTAAAGGTAAGATAATTGCATTAAAGGGAGTCGGCGGATATAATTTTGTTTGCAGCCCTTTCAATGAGAATGCGGTAAAAGATTTAAGGAGATTAAAGATAAGAGAAGAAAAACCATTTGCAGTTATGTTTCAGAGTATAGAGCAAATCAGAGAATTCTGTCATGTGAGCCAGGAAGAAGAGGCGTTGCTTATTTCCAGTGCCAAACCGATAGTTTTACTGGAACGCAGGCAGTTTACTGCAAATATAAAAGAGACAAAAAAAGTGATCTGTCAGGAAGTATATAAGACAAGCAGGTATATAGGTGCATTTCTCCCTAGTATGGGTGTCCAGCATATGCTTATTGATATGTGCGGTCCGTTGATAATGACCAGCGCAAACCTTTCGGATATGCCGATTATCAAAGACGATGAGGAAATGTTCAGAGTTCTGGAGTCGGCGGATTACAGTCATGATGGAGAAAAGCTACTGGCGGGGGTATTCTATAATACAAGGCAGATAAATGTTCGTGTAGATGATTCTGTTACCAGAGTAATAGACGCTCATCTGCAGATGATTCGCAGGTCAAAGGGATATGCGCCGGTTCCATTATATATAAACAATAAACTTAGTAAAAATGATATGATTATTGCCGCGGGAGGACAACTAAAATCTTCCTTTTCGCTAAGCAAGGGTCCTTTTGTATATATAAGTCAGTATTTTGGCGATTTAGATAGTAAAGAAGCCTGTCAGGTTTATGAAGAAAACGTTATAAGAATGGAAAACCTGTTCCGTATCAAACCCAAGCTGGTTGTTTACGATTATCATCCGCTGTATTTTACGACAAAATTTGCAGAACAATATGCAAAGGAGCGCGGAATTGAAATTTTAAAGGTACAGCATCATCATGCCCATGTGGCGTCTGTCATGGCTGAGCACAACATTCAAGAGCCGGTGATAGGCGTAAGCTTTGATGGGACCGGATATGGCACTGACGGAGCTATTTGGGGCGGAGAATTTTTGATATGCAAAGATTCTGAATTTGAACGTGCAGCACATTTGGAATATATAAATATGCTTGGAGGAGACTCATCTATGAAGGAAGGATGGAAATCAGCCTTTAGCTATATTCATCACTATCGAAATCAGGATGAGCTCCGGGGCAGCTTATATACATTACATGAGCCAAATGATCCAAGATGGCCAATTGTAAAGGCTGGACTGGACAATAATATTAATTCGATCCAAAGCTCGAGCATGGGACGATTGTTTGATGCAATGGCTGCTTTTACAGGTATTCATGACACAAACAGATACGAGGGAGAATGTGCTATTATGCTTGAGAATGCCGCAGCTGAGGCAGTTAATAAGGGGATGGAGCCTTTGCACATGAATTTTGAAACAATGTTAAGCGAGGCAGGCAATAGTCAAAAAATATTGATATCAGCGAGGCAGATATTCACTATCACAGAAAAGGCATTGTCTGATGGCATCGATAACCGAAGGATTGCTCTGGGTTTCCATTTTGCTGTTTCAGAATTAATACTGGATGTTTGTAAAAAAATTCGCCAAATAACAGGGATAAACACAGTAGCACTAACCGGCGGCGTCTTTCAGAATAAAATACTGATGGAGCGTACTTTAGCCTTGCTTAGAGCAAATAGATTTAAAGATTATTATAACATTTCGGTTAGCCCAAATGACGGCGGCATTTGCCTGGGGCAAAATCTTATCGGGATGAATTATTTGACGATAAAAAAGCATGATGTTAATATCATATAAAGCATTATTGGAAAAGCAGAGGTAGATAAGTGAAAAGCAAAGTAGCTGTTATTCCGTGCCAGGGATACGATGAATTCAAAGTTAATGAAGCTATAAAAAAGGGTATTTCGTTACTGGGCGGCTGGGAAAGCTTCGTAAAGCCGGAAGAAAAAATTCTGCTAAAGCCTAACTTATTAAACCGTGCTGATGTTGAGAGAGCAGTAACGACTCATCCGGCGGTATTCAGGGCTGTTGCACGAAATCTCCTTGATAACGGATATTTGAATGTAACTTATGGCGATTCACCGGGACATCCCGGCAGTGTGGAAAAGACAGCTGAAGCATGCGGTATAAAGGCGGTTGCAGATGATTTGCAAATAGCCCTTGCCGATTTTGCACAAAGTAAGACCATCGATTATGTACATGGCAGAACTTCGAGAAGGTTCGAAATAAGTCAAGGTGTTCTCGATTCGGATGCTATCATTAATATTTGCAAGATGAAAACACATCAGCTGGAACGAATTACAGGTGCTGTGAAGAATATGTTTGGATGTGTTCATGGAATTCATAAAGGAGCAGCACATGTAAAATATCCGGACGCAGAAAGCTTCGCGAAAATGTTGATTGATTTGAATTTTTATCTAAAGCCAAGACTTCATATAATGGATGGCATAGTTGCTATGGAGGGCAATGGTCCTGCATCAGGCAACCCGGTAAACATGAATGTAATTCTTATGTCAGGGGATCCCGTTGCATTGGATTCAACCTTCTGCAGATTGGTCAATCTTAACCCAGCCGAAGTCCCAACCGTATATTACGGTTCGATTTATGGGCTTGGCAATTGGGAAAATGATAAAATTGAAATCGTCGGAGTGGATGATTTAATATATTACTGCAATCCAAAGTTTGATGTGGCAAGAGAGAAAAAGTATTCCGGAAAGTGGGCAGTGATTGGAAGATTGGCATCAGTTGAAAAAAGGCCTGTGATTCTTAAGAAGAAATGTATTCGCTGCGGAGCTTGTATAAGAGCATGTCCCTTAGAGGAAAAAGCACTGTATTTTCCTGAGACGAGTGGAAGCACCAAACCGAGAATTGCAGAAAAGGGAGTACCGGTTTATAACTACAAGAAGTGCATCAAGTGTTACTGCTGTCAGGAAATGTGTCCTGAACGTGCAATAGTTGTAAAAAGAAAGTTTATACCGTTTATATAAATTAAATATATGAAACAGATAAATAAAGTAAATAAATGAAACTAATAGATGAAGAGCACAATAATCTTTAATTGAAAATAGAGAGAAAAAGGGAGAAATAATATGTGTATAGCAATACCTGGAAAAATTGTTTCCATTGATTATCCAAAGGCGAAAGCAGATTTTAATGGAAACCTTGTGGATGTGAACGTAGGGCTGGTTGATGCAAAGCTTGGTGATTATGTTCTTGTACATGCAGGCTGCGCTATCGAGGTTATGAGTAAAGACAGAGCTATGGAATTAATAGAGCTGTTTCAGGAAATAGAGGATTTGAATTGATAATTTTTTGCGTTGAATAATAAGGAGTCGAATAATTAAGAGTCGAAATACCTTATGATATGAGGGCAAAGATAATGAATATTGAACAAATAATACAACAATTAAAAGAATATGAAGGTCCGGAGCTTAAGATAATGGAGGTTTGTGGAACCCATACCGCAAGTATATTTAAGAGCGGAATCAGAAGCTTAATTTCTCCAAAGCTTAGATTGATATCCGGGCCAGGTTGTCCAGTGTGCGTTACTCCAACTTCTTATATTGATCGGTGTATCGATTATGCCATGAAGGATCATCATGTACTTGTTACCTTTGGAGATATGATGAAAGTACCAGGGACGAAGAGAAATCTTTCTCAGGTAAAAGGAGATGGCGGAAGAGTTGAACTGATGTATTCTCCGTTGGAAGTTATAGAAAAAGCGAAGCAGAATCCAAACATAACGTATGTAATTGCAGCGGTGGGATTTGAAACAACGGCTCCCTCCTATGCATTGACAATAGAGGAAGCAATTCGAGAAGGGATACGGAATATTCGCATACTGACAGCTTTAAAAACAGTTATTCCTGCACTAGAGTGGATTTGTGAAAATGAAGGCGGGATTGATGGATTTCTGTGCCCTGGACATGTAAGTGTAATAATCGGCAGTGCTGCATATGAAGAGCTATCGAACAAATTCAATAAGCCATTTGTCGTGGCTGGATTTGAGCCTGAGCATATTCTTGCAGCTATTTATGATGTGGTTAGACAGATTAATAATTCGGAAAAGGACAATCCATCTGTTCATAACCTATATAAAAATGTGGTAAGAACAGAAGGGAATCAAAAGGCTCAGAATATTATAAGCCGTTATTTTGAGCATGGGGACACAATGTGGAGAGGTCTTGGCATGATAAGCGATTCAGGATTGTATTTGAAAAGTGAATATGCAGATTATGACGGAGGAAGTAAAGGATTGGATAAAGATGCACAGTTGCCAGTGGCATGCAGATGTTCAGATGTGATTATCGGCAGGGCTAATCCTGATGAATGCCAGATGTTTGGCAAAGCATGCAATCCGATGTCTCCTTACGGACCATGCATGGTTTCTTCCGAAGGCGCTTGCGGAATATGGTACAAGAATATAAAGAGGGAGTATAATGATGAGAATTGATATGTCCCATGGCAGTGGTGGAAAAGCTTCCGCAGATTTAATGAAGAAAATTTTTGCAAAGCATTATTCAAACGATATACTTAATAAAATGGAAGATGCCGCCGTACTGGAATTACGTGGGAGAATTGCCTGCAGTACGGATTCATTTGTGGTGACACCGGTTGTGTTTAAGGGCGGTGATATCGGTAAATTATCGATTTGCGGCACTGTCAATGATTTGCTTATGATGGGTGCAATTCCTAAATATATAACAGCAGCTTTTATACTTGAAGAGGGATTAGAGATATCCTTGCTTGATCAAATAGTATCTTCTATGGCGAAAGCGGCTGCTGAGGCAGGAGTTGAGATAATTGCCGGGGATACTAAGGTAGTTGAAGGAGAGGGCGGTCTATATATAAATACAACAGGGATAGGACTCATTCCTGAAGGAAGGGAAATCAGCGCATCAAATTGCAGTGAGGGTGATGTTGTTCTGCTTTCCGGAAATTTGGGAGATCATCATGCCTGTATTTTAAGTGCAAGGATGGGAATTGAAAACAATATCAAAAGCGATTCTACCTGCTTGAATGGATTAGTAAATAGTTTGCTGGAAAACGATATCAAAATAAAAGCTATGCGTGATGTAACCAGAGGCGGACTTGGAACGGTTTTAAATGAAATCGCAGATGCATCAATGTGCGGAATAGAAATCAGAGAAGAAGCTCTTCCGGTTCATCCTGAGGTAAGAAGTTTCAGTGATATATTAGGATTAGATCCACTTTATATGGCGAATGAAGGTAAGATGATTGCTGTCGTCGCAGCTGAGGATGCTGAAAAGGCATTGGCCTTAATGAAGCAAAATGAAGACGGGAAGGATGCAGCTATCATAGCTAAGGTCGTTCACGGCAAGGGTGTGACCATGAAGACGAGGCTAGGAGGAAGTCGAGTCGTGGATGTACTCTATGGAGAAGGCCTTCCGCGTATTTGTTAAAAATACCCGCAGGTTCAGCCTGCGGGATTAATATTAAATTTAATACTTCTATTTTCGTTCTGACATTGGGATATATTTTACATGAGGCTGAACGCATTTGTAAGCCGGCCGCATGAGTCTCCCGCCAGCTACCAATTCTTCAATTCTATGAGCACACCATCCTGATAATCTTGCTACAGCAAAAATCGGAGTAGAAATAGCAAGCGGTATATTTAAGGCACTGTAAACGAATCCAGAATACAGGTCAACGTTAGCCGGCATTGGGTTTTTAGTACCTTTGATTTCCATGAATAAATATGGAGCACGTCTTTCAATAAAATCATAGAGCATGAAATCATCCATTAAGTCTTTATCTAGCGCAAGTTTTTTAGCCATCTTTTTCAGCAAGGTCGCCCTTGGGTCTGAAATAGTATATACAGCATGTCCAAGTCCATAAATCAACCCTGAACCGTCATTCGCTTCGCCTTTCAGGATCTTGATTAGATATTTCTCGACTTCTTTATAATTAGTAATATCCTTAACATTTTCTTTTATATTCTGAATCATTTGCAGAACTTCTAGGTTCGCTCCGCCGTGTTTCGGACCTTTTAGCGAACCAACTGCTGCAGCAATTGCAGAATATGTATCTGTCCCGGTGGAAGAAATTACATGTGTCGCAAAGGCAGAATTATTCCCTCCGCCGTGCTCAGCATGGAGGATCATTGAGATATCAAGGAGTTTTGCTTCCAAATCAGTATACTCCCCAGTGGGACGCATAAGTTTCAATAAGTTCTCTGCCGTACTCAACTCAGGGTCGGGATAATGTATATGCATACTTTGACCGTGAAAATATGATTGTTTTGCTTGATATGCATAGGCTATCAGCGAAGGAAAATATCCGATTAAGCTGATAGACTGTCTTAGGACATTACTGATAGAAGTATCATCAGGGTTTTCATCATAAGAATATAGAGCCAGTACGCTTCTGGCCAGCTTATTCATTATGTTCTTGCTTGGGGCTGTCATGATCATATCCCTAGCAAAACCTACAGGTAGTTCTCTTTTCATCCCGATAAGCTTTTTGAAAATATCAAGCTGTCTTTGATTTGGAAGCTCACCGAACAGAAGCAGGTAGCTAGTTTCCTCATATCCAAAACAATTGTTTTTATAGCAGTTGTTTACAATGTCTTCTACATCGATTCCACGATAATAAAGTTTACCCTCAATAGCTACTTTTTCATTATTTTCATTGATATTATAACCTTGAACATCTGCAATTTTTGTCAAGCCTACAACAACTCCGGCTCCATTCGAGTTTCGCAGTCCTCGTTTTACATCATATTTTCCGTATAAGCTTGCGTCAATGGCATTGTTATGCTTTAACTGCTCAGACATTGATTTCAGAAAAGACTGTACCAGTTCCTGATTATATGCAATTTCATTTTGACCCATTGTAAGAAGAGTCTCATTGTAATTATTATTTTTTACAATATTATCTTTCAAGAAACACACCTCCTGCTAGCAGTTTTTTTGTACTGCAAACTAACAAACCAGTAGTTGTAAGTTCTTAACACCTTCTCCCATAAATCTCACCCTACTTGTGCAAAAGCCAAACAAAAAATGCTGTTTTTATATACAGCATATTAGAGTTTAAACTATAAGAGCAAGCTGAATAATACATTAATGAAATTATAATATAATCTAAAGCAAATAACAAGATAGAATTAGAAATTTATAAATGTTTGAAATATTTGAAAATTGCCACGTTTAATTGATTGTAAACCAATAATTGTTGTTAATTATGTGCAGTTCGCAGTGAACAAATGTTCGAAATTATATTGTAATGGATTTGGGTATATGTTATACTATTATGTTGCAGAAAGATAAATAATAAGTATAAAAATAGGACTGTAAAATGAACAAATTTGAAATAATTTCACAATACAAGATGACGGGAGATCAGCCACAGGCTGTAGAGCAGCTCACAGAAGGAATACTCCAGGGTAAAAGGCACCAGACCTTGCTTGGAGTCACAGGCTCAGGGAAGACTTTTACGATGGCAAATGTGATTGAGCGTATACAGCGTCCGGTTCTTG
>DUPP01000111.1 GCA_012838265.1 Clostridiales bacterium | reverse complement strand
GAGCCAAATTTATTTATTTTATTTTACTTGAGAACTCTACACCACAACATTTGACATAGAGCCATAATATTAATTACTTTAATGGATTATACATTGATGGATTATACAACTCCCTGAGCCATCATAGCTTCAGCAATTCTCTTGAATCCAGCAATATTAGCACCAGCTACCAGGTTGTAGCCAAGGCCATATTCTTTAGCAGCTGCAGCACAGCTATCATGTATGTTAACCATGATTTCCTTTAATTGTGCATGAACTTGAGCAGGTGAGAACACTGTATGACCAGCGTTTTGTCCCATTTCGATACATGAGCAAGCAACACCGCCAGCGTTAGCAGCCTTTGAAGGTCCAACAATAACGCCATTTTCCATCATATACTCAACAGCCTCGTTTGTGCAAGGCATGTTAGCTCCTTCGCAAACGAACTTAGTTCCATTTGCAACGATTTGTTTAGCATGTTCTAAGTGAATATCGTTCTGCATAGCACATGGGATAACAAGATCAACTTTTACGCCCCATGGTTTTTCACCTGGGAAGAACTTAGAACCTGGGAATTTGTCAGCATATGGAGCACATATATTCTTGCCGCTGTTTCTTAATTCAACAAGATAAGCTACCTTTTCATCTGTGTTGATTCCAGCTTCATCAAGGATAAATCCGTCAGGACCGGATATAGTGATGACTTTTGCTCCTAATTCTTTAAGTTTTAATGCAGTACCCCAAGTAACATTACCAAAACCGGATAAAGCTACGGTTTTTCCTTCTAGTTTTTCGCCGTTGGATTCAAGCATACAATTTGCATAGTATACAATACCGAAACCTGTTGCTTCTGTTCTTCCATTAAGTCCGCCATAGGAGAGTCCTTTACCGGTTAAAACGCCTTCATATCTATCAACGATTCTCTTATACTGTCCAAACATATAACCGATTTCTCTTGGTCCAACTCCAAGGTCTCCTGCTGGAACATCTGTATTTGGACCAACATGTCTATATAATTCTGTCATAAATGCTTGGCAGAATCTCATTATTTCACCATCGGATTTACCAGTTGGATCAAAGTCAGCACCGCCCTTACCTCCGCCAATAGGAAGTCCTGTCAGTGCATTTTTGAAAATCTGCTCAAATCCTAAGAACTTAATAACACTAGGATTTACATTTGGAGCAAATCTGATTCCACCTTTATAAGGTCCGATTGCACTGTTAAATTGGTATCTGTAACCTCTGTTAACCTGTACTTTACCAGCATCGTCAACCCAGGATATTCTGAAAGATATTCCTCTTTCAGGTTCGATTAATCTTTCGATTAATCCAGCTTCAATATATTCAGGGTGTTTTTCAAGAACTGGTTCAAGTGATTTTAATACTTCTTCTACTGTTTGGTGGAATTCTGGTTCGCCAGGGTTTCTTTTTTTTGCAATATCTATGTATTGCTGCACGATACTTGACATTTTCTCTCTCCTTTTTCTGTATTTAATTTTAAAAAGTAAGTTTATATTTTGTCAATTTAACATTAGCACATTGGTGTTTTTTAGTCAAGGTCATGGAGTTGATTGCTGTTTAATTTTTGTAGAATTATACAATTGTTTCTAACTAATATTATGTTTTTTATTATGTCTTTTCTATCTAATATTATGTAATTCTAATCATGAATTTCTAGGCAATCCCCGCTGAGAGGAATTCTCTTATCGTTACGTGTGCAAAAACCCCATTTGAAACACAAGCATCTT
This sequence comes from Clostridiales bacterium, assembly GCA_012838265.1. Taxonomy (GTDB): domain Bacteria; phylum Bacillota; class Clostridia; order Peptostreptococcales; family Anaerovoracaceae; genus Anoxybacterium. Next base: position 19,650 of record DUPP01000111.1, on the reverse strand, counting down.
ATTGTAAATAAATTTTTATTGTAAAAGAATATTTTACATAGCATAATAAAGGGTAATATATTATGAAATAAAAGGGATTACTTTCTTTGACGCTTTGGAGGGGTAACATGCCGAAGAGATCCAATAAGGTATATAAAGAGTTGATAGCTGATTTGACAGAAAGGAAATTTTTAAAGACGATCAAGTTTTCAAAAAAGAAGATGCTTGAGCTTATTCAAAGGGAAAACTGGCACGATAAAATCAGCTTCATCATTTCACGAGAAACGGTCACATGTAAAGATGTGTTGAAAATATGCGAAACAACCCTGAATTCTATCTCGGACGAACCTGAAAATGGTTGGTTGCCATATACGTATGATTGTATCCTCAACCAGCTATTCCCGGAAAATATACCCGATAAAACGATACCTGCCTGTGAGGCGGGTAGGCTTTTTTATCTAAAGGTTTTGAGGATATTTTTGCGTTATGAAATAGAAAATAAAGAGTTTGATAAGAGTATCCATATTGAGTTTCTTACGGCAGATGAGATTGATAAAACCGAATCATCTGATGAATACAACCGTCTTATGCAGATTTTCGAGGAAAATTATATTTATGAATTCATGAGGATAGGTCAAGAAATCACAAGATACAAGACATTGTCTCATGTTAGTGGAGTACATTATATTTCACTGCATATAGGCAGACAGCTATTGCAAGTAGATGTTCCTATCGATATAGCTTTGGTTTCAGGGGCTGCAATAGGGCATGATATTGGGAAATACGGTTGTAAGCCAGAAGAAGCAAAACGAATTCCTTATCTTCATTATTATTATACAGACAAATATTTTAAAAAAAATGGAATGCCAACCATAGGTCATATTGCCTCGAACCATTCAACCTGGGATCTGGAACTTGAAAACTTGTCTGTGGAATCTTTGGTTTTAATATACTCTGATTTCCGAGTAAAAAGCATAAACGATCAGGAGGGTGAAGAATTTGTTCAATTCTACGATCTCAAGGATTCCTTTGATGTAATACTCAATAAACTAGATAATGTGGATGAGGCAAAGAAAGACCGATATATTAAGGTATATAACAAACTAAAAGATTTTGAGGATTTTATGCTGGACTTAGGGGTCAATATAGATTTGACCACGACGAAACTTAGTACTAGAGATAGTAAAGATCCAGCATTGTATAATTCAGATGAAGCAGTTCGATGCCTGAAAAACCTTGCTGTAAAACATAATATTGGCGTTATGAATAAGCTTAACAGCGAAACTGCATTTAGTGATATTCTGGAGGCTGCAAGAAGTGAAGGAAATTGGAAAAACATAAGAGCTTATATGAATATCTTTGCAGAATATTTTACGTATATGACTCAAAAACAAAAAGTCATGACTCTGAATTTTTTATACGAGCTGCTTATGCATAGAGAAGGAGATATTCGAAGGCAAAGTGCACAACTGATTGGAAATATAATAGCGAATTATGATGAGGAATATAGAAAAGAGCTGCCAGAAGGAGTTATAAGGGAGCAGGATGAAATAAATAGCATCAAATTATGGGAGAAATATCTTGAAGCTATAATATTTCCTGACCATAAGGTAACGGATCAACATAAAAGATGGTTGGGATATACTATTAAATTTGTACTAAGATCCGTGTTGGAACGCTGTAAAAAAGAAGAACGCAGAAAATATTTGGAATCATTCCTCTGTTTTTATAAAGACACCAATGAAGTAGCAGATTCAACAGCATTTATACTTTTAGACTCTATTCTTGATTTGCCCTTATCGCTGTGTACAGACGAAGATATAAAGATGCTCATGAACTTTGCTGCCCGGCTGGCCTCAAGAGACTCACTTGAAATTCAGATCGCTATACTGCGTATAATAAAGTGTCTTTCTGAGAGTAAGAATTACAGAAGGGAAGCAGCAACCCTATCAAAAGCATGTATGAAATATTTTGATTCAGACGAAACACTTAGCATGAAATATTTAAAATATGAAATATCCAAGAATTTAAACCTGCCTATTAAAGACGAAAAAGGACTTGCACATGCTATTTACAAGGATCCTAATACGATATCTGAAATATTTTTAGAAAATTTAAAATCTGCTACTCCCTGGGTTGTCAAAGCTGTTAATATAGAGCTCCTATTAAATCAAATACTTTTGGGTTCAAACAATCAACTTCTTCAGGTTGCGGCGCATTTTTCTAATCTAATCAAGGTAAGTGAAAGAGTAATAGTACGACACGCGGCAGGACAGGCGCTACTTTCTATTATTACGAAACTATCCCTTTCTGAGAGGAATGAAATTGCTGTAGAACTCAGCAAGGGTTTGGAAATCGGACAATATGAATTCTCTAAATACCTTCCTGATTATCTGGGCGTGTTGGCCCTACATCTGCATCCAAATGAACTAGACGAACTGATGCACGATTTCAGAAGGCTTCTTAACAGCACAAATGAGCGCGTTGGTTCCGTTACGCTTAATACACTTGGTATTATGCTGCAGCACTATTCGCAATACAAAGGCCGATTTAATGAAAGCAATGAAGCTTATATAAAAAGAAGAGACGAAATCTTAGGTCTAATCATGAAGGGACTATCCAATTATAATGAAATGATAAGCCAGGAAGCCTTTTTAGTAATAGGACAGTTCCTCTTTGGATCTTCAAAACTAACATTGGAAGACAAATATTCTATCTTTAAGGTAATTTATAAAAAGATGCTGATACTGATCATGGATCAAAAGGAAACTGGGCTCTCATTCTTCAATAGGGCCGCTTCACTGAACCATATTTACAGGTTTTTATCCGATTACCTTTTCTTGAATAATGAGATTCGCATTCCAATAATTGATAAGATCGCATTTTTCCCTGGAACCTTTGATCCGTTTTCACTTGGGCATAAGGGTATCGTAAAAGAAATTAGAGATCTTGGTTTTGAGGTATATTTGGCTATCGATGAGTTCTCATGGTCAAAAAAAACACAGCCTAAGCTTGTACGGAGAAAAATTGTAAGTATGTCAGAAGCGGATGAAAAGAATGTTTATCTCTTCCCAGATGATATTCCAATTAATCTGGCAAATCCACAAGATTTAAAAAAGCTAAGAGAACTTTTCCCCGGAAGAGAAATTTATATAGTCGTAGGAAGTGATGTTATTGAGAATGCTTCGAGTTATAAAGCACCACCGGAGGAGAATTCAATTCACGAATTTCATCATATCATATTCAAACGAACGCTGGATGTACAGAATCTAAAATCAAAAAAGAAAAGTACTTCTATTCTGACTGGAAAGCTGATAGAACTTATGCTTCCGCCATATCTTGAAGAAATCAGCTCGTCACAGATCAGGGAGAATGTAGATTATAACAGGGATATATCAAACCTCATAGAACCACTTGCTGAAAGCTATATCTATGATAACAGTCTTTATTTAAGAGAACCGCGCTATAAACACATAATCGGCTCACGACAGATAAAGTTCGAAGTCATCAAAGAGTTTAATGGACCGCTAATTGATGAATTAACGAAAACTCTGTTTCACGAGCAAAATTGTAAGGAAAATAGCAAGGATTATATAAGATCTTACCTGGGGAGAAAAGGTGTGAATGCTGTAGTAATAAGAGACGGGAGTAAGAATGATATTCCTGTCGCAATTGCTACTTTCCATGAAGTAGCGATGTCTGACTTGTTTGCGGAATTTGAAAATATTAAACTTGCATCACACATAAGAGGGATTACCTCCGGAAGGATTGTTATTTTAAGCGGCTTAGCTTATTCATATGATTCACCCATAAAAAATGCAGATCAGCTAGTGTTGACAGAAGCACTGGCATATTGCCTAGAACATGGTTTTACCTTTGCAATCTATCATCGTCATATTGGGGAGATAAATGCAAGGCTTGCACTTTTGCTAAAGAGACAGGGTTTTCAGTTGATTAAAGTGAATGGAGCTGAAAATCATATATATACCGTTGATATGAAGTATCCGGTTTCTCTGCATAAGGATATAGTAACAGTCATTAAAGACCCATTCAATGAAAGAGAGAGAGTATTGAATGCAATAGAAGAAGCTCACAGGAGAATGCAGTACTCCTTAACAAAGCTGTACCCGGGAAATCTGGTTTTATCCTTTGATGCTAAAGTAATGCACCATAGAATCGTTGATTTGATAACGAAAAACAATAAAGTTCCCAATGAACCTTTAAAGGTCAGACAGCTAGGAGAATTCATGTGTGTTCCTTTCGGTAAGATTTTAAGCGGCATGGTAGTACCTAATACTGTCACCAAATCATTGCATACGGACAAAAGATTTGACCCAGCAATTGCACGATTTGAGATTACCGAATTCCCTAATTACTCACCGTTGTTCTATCAGATAAGGACAATTAAATCCTTTCAAAGGCCGGTACTTCTTGTAGATGATCTACTCCATAAAGGGTACCGTTTAAGGAAGCTTGACCCTCTGTTCAGACAGGAAAACTTACAGGTTAGCAAAATTATTGTAGGTTTATTATCAGGTAGGGGTAAAGATTTAATGACACTTCAGAAAAGAGAGGTAGAAAGCGTTTATTTTATTCCTAATTTACGATCATGGTTTGTAGAATCGAACATGTACCCCTTTATCGGAGGAGACAGCGTTTTGCGGGAAGGACATAATAACAAAGGATTCCTGCCCTCCATAAACCTTATTTTGCCATATGTTGCGCCAAGCTTTTTAATGGACACACCGAAGTCAGCTTTATATGATTTTTCAATGACCTGTTTAACAAACGCAAAGAACATTCTTAAGGCAATCGAGGAAGAATATCAGATTGTCTACGAAAGAAAGTTGACTCTTAACAGGCAAAGTGAAGCAATTTTGTCAATAAGGTATCCGGATAAAGGAGGCGATATGAGCTATGACATAAATATGTCGCCTTCGGAATATGTTTCCAGCGATATTGAAATGCTGCAGCGTCTCGAAAATATTATACTGCGATAATATGCATATAGAAGAATAGAAAAGGGGGGATACTGGTTTAGATGCAGAAAGAGAGTGATAGGATGTATTTTTTAGAAGACTTAATAAAGGATAAGGAACAGAAAAGACAGGGAGAAAACACAGATAAAATCCCATTTTCGCTAAATGATAAGAAAAAAGTCAATATTATAGGACTCGGCGATGTAGGGGGGACACTTCTGATTGGCTTAAAGCTTCTGGGAGGAGATGTCATTTCCCGTATAGGTGTATATAGCAGCGGAAATGCTGCTCAGCGGTATGAATATGAAATGAATCAGACGGCATATCCTTGGGATTATGACCGGCTTCCAGAGGTTGTTATTCTTGAAAAGGATGAGATTTTTAATTGTGATGTATTCGTTTTCTGTGCTTCGAAAGCAGTGCCTTCCGTAGGTTCAGATATTGATGACGTAAGAATGATACAATATGAGGAAAATAGGGAGATAATAAAAGAATATGCCATCATGGCGAGAAAAAAACAGTTCCAAGGCCTATTTGCTGTGGTTTCTGACCCTGTGGACCCCCTATGCAAAGCTGCTTATATCGAAAGCAACAAGAATGGGGCGGGAATACTAGATGGAAAAGGGTTAAATCCTATACAGATACAGGGATACGGCCTGGGTGTCATGAATGCCCGTGCTGCATATTATGCTAAGAAAGATGTTAGATTTCGTTCATTTCTCACAGAGGGGAGAGCTTTTGGCCCTCATGGCAATGATTTGGTAATTGCAAACAGCATCGAACGATATGACGATGCACTCTCAAAAGAACTGACAGAGCTTGCGGTTAAGGCAAATCTAAGAACAAGGGAAATCGGATACAAGCCATACATGGCACCAGCCCTATCTTCCGGAGCAATATCATTGCTGCTTACAATGAGGGGTGAGTGGCATTATAGCTCTACGTATTTAGGAGGAGTATTTTTAGGAGCAAGAAACAGAATGACGGAATCGGGTATGGAACTTGAATCAGTTCCGCTTCCTGAGAAACTTTACCGGAGAATTGAAAAAGCATATCGAGAACTTGAAAAAATCGTTTAACCCAAATCTAATACTGTTATAAGGAGGTGATGATATGTCTGATTTAATCATGATCAGGCCTTATTGCAGGGAAAGTGTGAAAACTAAGCGGCTGAACTCAATATTGGATATCAGTCTCGAAGGATATACGTATGATATAATATCAACGATAGAAGAATTCAGGGAATTAAAGAACAATAAAATTTTATTTGCAATTTCACTTGGAGAGTCTGGTATCAATTTGGAACTTTATGCGATAATAAAGGCAATTCGATTAAATCGAAACTGTTTTGAGGGTTGTGTCGGTGGAATAATAATTGATGGAAATAGTGAGCTTTTTACAAAATCTGTGGGAAGAGAGCTTGCATTCAGCGCCAATTTAGCCGGATGCACATTTCCGGGGAAACCTCTGGTTGAAGGGACAAGGTCCCTGGATAATTATGAAATAGTGGCCAAAAGACTCGATGTTGGCCCCTTAGAAGCGTATATGCACTCAGGAAAGGCTTTAGTCAAACATATAATGGAGTTTAATCCGCCCAAAAAGAAAAAACCTAAAATTCTAGTTTTGCACGCTAGTCATTTTCAAAAGTCAAATACCTTAGCATTATGGAATCTCGTTAAGAAACATCTCAATAATTGTGAAATTACGGAGATTTCAATAAGAAATGGAACTGTTATGGATTGCATCGGATGTCCATATAAAACCTGCCGTTATTTTGGGGAATCGGCAAGCTGTATTTACGGCGGAGTTATTGTAGAGCAGGTGTATCCCGCAATAATAGAATGCGATGCACTAGTAATGATATGTCCAAACTATAATGATGCAATAAGTGCTAATCTTGCCGCCTTTATCAATCGTCTTACGGCACTTCTAAAGTATTCAAAGTTCTATAAAAAATATCTTTTCAGCCTGATTGTTTCAGGGTATAGCGGCAGTGATATTGTAGCCCAACAGCTAATAAGCGGTCTTAATATGAATAAAACCTTTATCCTCCCAAGTCGTTTCGCAATGATGGAAACAGCAAATAGTCCGGGCAGCATTTTAAAGCTTGATGGGATTGAGGTGAGAGCGAAGGAATTTGCTGAAAACATCCTCAATCATATATATGAAAAATAGAACATGGATGTAAGTCCATTTCATTTGAATGAAGTGTGACAAAAGTTGCAGTTATATCGAAAAATTCTAGTCTGTTCGAAAAATTACTGAAAATTTTGACCTGAATGAAAGATTAAGATATAATAAACTATTCAGCTGATTATGATTGTAGAGCTTAAATAAACTTGTAAGTTTGATAAAAAAATCACAATGCAGATTACAATAGATTACAAATGGAGGTTACAGTAATGAACAGTGACATGATAAAGAAGGGTCCTTCTGGTGCATCGGTACGTACTTTGATGTATGGGATGGGCTACATTCGAGAAGAGATAGACCGCCCCCTTATAGGAATCGTGAATTCTCAAAATGAAATCGTTCCGGGACATATGCTGCTTGATCGTATTGCGGAGGCTGCAAAAAAAGGTGTTTCTCTTGCAGGAGGTACACCAATAGAATTTCCTTCAATTGGTATTTGCGATGGCATTGCAATGGGACATGATGGAATGAAATATCCTCTTGCCAGCAGAGAGTTGGTAGCTGATTCTATTGAGGCTATGGCAAAAGGTCATGCTTTTGACGGACTTATACTGATACCGAACTGTGATAAAATAGTACCTGGCATGCTTATGGCGGCAGCCCGTTTGAACATCCCTGCTGTTGTAGTCAGCGGCGGAGCTATGAGGGCAGGATATTCTAAGGGAACCGTATTGGATTTTAACAGCGTGATGGAAAAAATAGGCGCATTCAGAAACGGTGACTGTACCGAGGAAGAATTGGAAGAAGTTGCTTTAAATGCATGCCCTGGATGTGGTTCTTGCTCAGGTTTATTTACAGCCAACAGCATGAATTGTCTTACCGAGGTACTTGGTATGGGGCTTCCATACAACGGCACTGCTTTAGCTGACAGCGGCGAGAGGATCCGACTTGCGAAGATGGCAGGAGTAAAGGTCATGGAAATGATAAAGCGCAATATCAGGCCGAGAGATATTCTTACCGAAAATGCATTCAGAAATGCTATCGCAGTCGATATGGCCATGGCAGGATCGACAAACACGGTACTTCATTTGCCGGCAATCGCTCATGAAGCTGGCATAAAATTGGATTTGGAGATTTTTGATAAAATCAGCGAAAATACACCATACCTTGCAAAACTCAGCCCTAGCGGGCATCATCATATAGAAGACCTTCACAGAGCAGGAGGAATTCCAGCTTTGATGAATGAACTTACCAAAAAAGACCTGATTGATAAGTCTTGTTTAACAGTCACTGGCTTGACCATCGGTGAGAATATTTCAAATACGCCTGTTTCAGATTACAGCGTCATTATGCCGATTGAGAAACCATACAGGAATCGCGGAGGTTTAGCTATATTACGGGGCAATCTGGCACCGGACGGGGCTGTTGTCAAGGAATCAGCTGTTGCAGAAGAAATGTTGGTGCATTCAGGACCGGCTGTTGTTTTTGATTCTGAAGAGGAAGCATCAGAAGCCATCTGGGCCAAAAAGATAAAGAAGGGTGACGTGATTGTCATTAGATATGAAGGGCCAAAGGGTGGACCAGGAATGAGAGAAATGCTTTCACCGACTTCATCTATTGCAGGTATGGGGTTGGATAAGGATGTAGCGTTGATAACCGATGGGAGGTTTTCAGGAGCTTCGAGAGGAGCTTCTATCGGTCATGTTTCTCCAGAAGCAATGAGTGGTGGTGTGATAGGGCTGCTAAAAAACGGAGATATTATCAATATAGACATCCCAGGCAGAAAGCTGACTGTCTCGCTAACTGATGAAGAAATTGAAGCCAGAAGAGCAGCTTACGTGAAGCCAGAACCCAAAGTAAAATCAGGGTATCTCGCAAGATACGCAAAGCTTGTTACATCCGCCAATACAGGCGCCGTCCTGGAGGATTGATTTATATGAAAAATACTTGCAATATATCATAAAAATGGGGTAATATAAACAATGGTTGGTGAAAACTAACCATTGTAATTTTTAGTGTACTATTTGGGTGAGCTCTTCCCTAATAGAGGTCTTTTCTAAAAAGGAGTGAAAGTAATGGATTTAGGACCGAGTCACAAGCAGATGAATATGGTATTTGAAAATGGTGAAGTCCTTGCTTTCACTGTAGCTTTCTTTCGCCTTTAAGGCAATTGTGCTTCTACATACAGTTCGAGCTGGGACGGAACATTTTCCTGCAGTGACAAAGTATCATGCAACAAGGAGGTAAAGTCCCATGGACAATGAATTGACGATGGAAGTAACGATCCAGACGCTTCTTGAACTATTAGAAGCAAAAAAATACAGCAGAGCGAGAGATGAGATCTTAAAAAATAATACAGTTATTATCGCGGAAATTCTTGAAGAGATAATAGAGAATCTTGGCATAGAAAAAGCAGTTATATTGTTTCGCACGTTTCCCAAGGATGTTTCGGTGGAGGTTTTTGCGTACCTTCCAATAGATGATCAAATCGAAATAATCAGTGTTATCACGGATAAAGAAATACAGCATATAATCGATGAATTGGCTTTTGATGATATGATTGACGTGCTTGAGGAACTCCCTGCTAATGTGGTTAGTAAAATTCTCTCAAGGACTCCAAAGGAAAAACGCAAGCTTATTAATACATTTTTAAACTATCCTGAAACCAGCGCCGGAAGCTTGATGACACCTGACTATATCAGCTTAAAAAGAGATATGACTGTTGAAGAAGCCTTAAACCATATTAAAGAAGTGGGAATGGCAAGAGAAACAGTTTATACCTGCTATGTGAAGGATGCAGAAAGAAAACTTGTAGGTATCGTATCACTTAGAAATTTAGTAATATCTGACAGCAATATTAAAGTGGAAGAAATGATGCATGAGGATATGATTTATGTCAGTGTGCTGGATGATCAGGAGTATGTTTCCGATTTATTTAAAAAATATGGGTTTTTGGCAATTCCAGTTGTGGATAATGAAGAAAGGCTTGTGGGAATAATCACGTTTGATGATATTTTAGATGTTATCGATGAAGAAACGACTGAGGATTTTCATAAGATGGCTGGTGTAGCAGTATCAACAGAGGAATATCTGGATATGAGTGTCTGGAAGCATGTTAAGAATAGGCTTCCCTGGCTTTTCGTTCTTATGGTTGCGCTGATGATCACTGGCTTCATTATAACGAAGTTTGAGACAATACTATCTCAGGTAATAGTGCTGGTTGCATATTTGCCGCTATTAATGGGTACCGGAGGAAATTCAGGCGCACAATCATCAACTTTAATCATTCGCAGCTTAGCTATAGGTGATGTTGTATTGAAAGATGCTGCAAAAGTACTCTGGAAAGAAGTAAGAGTCAGTTTTATGATTGGATTTCTGCTTAGTCTATTGAATTTTGCAAAAATATTTTTATTAGATGGAGAAGGGCCTTTAATTGCCCTTACCGTTTGTGCTTCAATGTTAACTGTTATTATGATTGCGAAAATAATAGGCGGTTTGTTACCGATGGCGGCAAAAAAGATAGGCATAGACCCTGCACTTATGGCTAGTCCAATGATTACTTCACTAACTGACATGATATCCGTTGTGACATATTTTGCGTTAGCAACATTAATATTGGGGATTTAGAAAGAGGTATTTTATTAGTCTTACGGGAGAATTTTAAAAAAAATGAAAAATAGTGGTTTAATTACACAGTCATATGTCAATACTTTTATTAAGAGACGTAAACAGGATATACATAAAGGAGATTGCGGAAAGATTCTGATTTTTGCCGGATCATTAGGGATGTCGGGAGCCGCAGTGTTATGTGCAAGGGCTGCATTAAGAACGGGAGCGGGTTTAGTAAGGGTTTCCGTACCCGAGATGCTTTTCCCAATTGTACAGATCGGAGTGCCTGAGGCAACGTGTATATCCAGAGAACGTTTACTTGAAGACTTGATGCAATATTCGGCCATTGCTATCGGTCCAGGGTTAGGGGTTGAGAAACAAGATGGTCTATTAATCAGAAAAATTCTAGAGACTACGGATAAGCCAGTTATATTGGATGCAGACGGTCTGAACCTGCTTCGAGATGATAAGGATGTGATGAAGAATGCAAGGGCAGATTTGATAATAACTCCTCATCCCGGAGAGGCTGCAAGACTTTTAGGTCGAAAAACTGCCGATATAAACATGGACAGGCTTAAATCCGCAAGGGAGTTGGCCGCTGTCACTGGAGCGATAACAGTGCTTAAGGGTGCTGGCAGTGTTGTGGCAACACCCGAAGGGAAAACATATATTAATACAACAGGAAATCCCGGTATAGCTACAGGCGGAAGTGGAGATGTTCTGACTGGAGTCATTACAGCCCTCTCAGGGCAGGGTTTAAGTTCAGAATCTGCTGCTAAGGCAGGTGTTTATCTGCATGGTTTAGCAGGAGATTTGGCTAGAGACCTGAAGGGAGAGTATGGTTTAATTGCTTCAGACATAGTGAGTATGGTACCTTTTGCTATCAAGAGCATCTTAGATGCCCAGGGGCCGTTGGAGAAATAAGGCATTTGACACAAAAGCATAACAACAACTATAATAATAGGCAGAGTCATAGTTAAGTTGATCTGTTTGTTGCAGGAATAGTTTTGAGGTGAACAAATGTCTAAAATTATTAAATATTTAAATGGCCTTTCATTAGAAAAATTGGAAGAAATGAAAACTGGGTATCAAATAATGAGCTCAATCAATGAAAGCCTTTCGGAAGAAGGGATTGATCTGGATAGAAGGGATCTTGAAAGCTATGAAAAATATTTAGTGGAGAGTGAATGACTTGATAGTTAAGAAAGGCGATATTTTTTTTGCAGACCTAAGTCCCGTCATTGGCTCCGAACAAGGTGGAGTAAGGCCGGTTCTTGTAGTGCAAAATGATATTGGAAATAAATATAGCCCTACAGTAATTGTAGCGGCTGTGACCTCACAAATCAATAAGTCGAAGTTGCCAACCCACGTTGAAATCGGTGCTTTGGGCAATGGATTAAACAAAGATTCAGTAGTTCTTATGGAACAGCTTAGGACGATAGATAAGAAGAGATTGAAAGAAAGAATAGGAAGAGTAGATGATGAAATTATTGCACAAGTAAATGAAGCACTCACCATAAGCTTAGGGATTATAGATTTCTAAATCTGCTTGCAACAAAGTATTACGTGTAATTAATAAATAAGAATGCAATAGAGTTCGTGAACTAAACAGCAAAAATCATAACAGGATATTAAAAAGTATTACGCAAAATTAACAAGCGAGAGCAAGGAGGTACAGATGAAAAGAGTTATAACTTTGGTTATTGTTATTACAATACTTGCCCTTACAGTGGTGGCTGCGGCTTCCGAAACTCCCGGCTCAAAAGAAGATCCAGTAGTGACTAAAAGTTATGTTGATAATCAGATTGCACGACTGATGGGCAATGGTGGTTCGACAGAAACTTACAAGGCTATTATGCTCACAGCTGGACAAAAGCTTATAGGGCATGAGGGCACGGAAGTTATTCTAAGAAGTGGTGAAGCAACTGCCATTGACAATGGCGTTAACGGAATCTCTGATGTAACAGGGGCAATGGATTTAATGACTGGCCAAAAAGTAGCTCAAAATCATCTGCTCCTCATACCGAGAAGTGACGGGAGAGGAATTCAAGCTACTACAGAAATATGGGTGATGGTTCGCGGAACCTATACTATAGAATAAAATTTTATATAGCAATAAAAGGCGATAAGGAAATTATCCTTTTCGCCTTTTTTCTTTACTATAATAAGAAAAAAAGGTACAATGAGTGATAGCTATATATACATATATACAACGAGGAAGGAAAACAGGGGATGAAACTACTTATCAAGGAAAACAAGATTTTACTATTGATTATTGCAATAGCTGTTATTGTTTCATTGATTACAATTGGGATGAGACTTTCTGTAGAAAAACATAATAAAACCTATGATATAGTATTAGATTATAATGAAATTGAAATGATGGCAGACCAGTCGGAACATGATGTATCATGGTGGCTTAATGAGTTTAGGAAAATGGGAATCACTAAGGTCGGACTTTCAGAAGAAAGCATGGTTAGTCTCATGGAAAACACTGAAATGCCGATCCAAGCCAATATGATGGATATCATTATGAGGGATGCGGATTGGGAAGCTGAATATCCCGAGGACTTTATTGACAAATTGAAAGGGACAGGCTATGACAAATTCGATGTATTGATTGAAGCCGCATCTAAAGAAGCTTTTAATTTTGTGGCTGAAGGGGTAACAAAACGTTATAGGCCGGAACAGTATTTAATACATGAGAAGGACAATGGGGGATACATCGTATTAAATGGAAATGCAACTCAAACGCTCTATACCGAAAAATATAAATACATGAATTCTAAAAGGAAAGGATTTATCGAAAAGGATGAGATAGTCAGCTCAAAGCTTATGTATATAAATTTTGGGTTGCTGCCTTCAAAGGTCAAAATTGTAAGAGATGCTGGAATGGAGATAATTCCCCGAACATCGAGCTATGAAGGCTGGAATGACAGCAATTATGCTAAAACTGTAATAGAAAGCTATGAAAAACTTGGTGTAGTTCCTGAGTATATAATTGTAGGTGGTGAAGCCGTCATTGGCTGGGATGATGGAATCGAAATCGCGCGTGATTACATTAAGGAAAACAATATTAAAATAGGGCTGATTGAGAATACCACTCAGCTTCGGAATATTCTTCAATTTGGAGTAAACGATATAGTAAAAAGTACAGGTTATGAAGCAATCAGAGTTTTCAGCGTCTGGGATTATATTCAAAACCGATACCAATATTACGGATATGAAGGTGCAAAGGAAATAGAAAACACTTTGTTTCGTGCTATCGTAGAGAGAAATATCAGATTAATTTATTTCAAGCCTATCAAAGAACATAAGGACCAACACGCTTATGTGACTGACCCTGAAGAATATCGGACAATGTTTTTAAACCTGGAAAACAGACTAGATGAGCACGGTATAAAATTCGGTAAAGCCAGCGTAATGGATCAATATATTGTCAGCACTTGGGCGAAAGTAGTCATGGCACTGGGGTGCGTGGCTGCAGCCATTCTATTGATTCGAACAATACTACCTATTGGACGAAAACTGAAAGCGGGCTTATTTATTATAGGTACCCTGGGTGTAGTAGGAACGTATGCAGTGATGCCATCTTATGCAGAATTAATTACATCCTTTGCTGCAGCGGTGATATTTCCGTGTATTGCCACCCTATTTATTGTCAGACAAAGTAAGGAATTTGCAGACACATTGAACCCGTCAGAACATCTGCCGAAGATTATTTGGCGGGGGATTCTGACATTAGTTTGCAGTGTAGTGCTGGCAATGCTGGGAGGCATGATGACAGCTGCGCCCATTTCTTCAGTAAGCTTTATGCTTGAAATAGATATATTCAGAGGCGTAAAACTGGCACAGATCTTACCGCTTGCATTCTTTGCATTAGCTTATCTAGCGTATTATGGCTTTGGAGAAAGCAAAAAGTATCCAGGTACTTTGGAATACCATGACCTGAGAGATATGATGAATTCAAGCATAAAGGTATGGATGGTACTTTTAGGAATCGTTCTTCTTGGGGTAGGGTATTACTATATTGAACGAACTGGACATGATTCTTCTATCCAGGTGTCAACAATTGAAATGTTATTCAGGAATACTCTGGAGGATAACCTTATCGCCAGGCCCAGGAGCAAGGAATTCCTTTTTGCATTTCCAGCTGTGATAATGCTGGCATACACCTCAATACGCAGGTTCAAACTTTGGCCAATCATGTTCGGACTTGCTTCCGTCATCGGAATGACTTCAGTAGTGAATACCTTCATGCATATCAGGACTCCTCTTTACTTGGGGTTCTATAGAACAGCGTATGCTGTACTGTTTGGAATCATAATTGGAATAATTGGAATAGTTATCTTTGAGAGCGGCCACAAGCTGTATAAAAAACTGGAAAGGCAGATAAGATAAATGATACGAATACTGATTTCCGGTTACTATGGATTTAATAATATTGGAGATGAATCCATACTTAGTGCTGTTGTGGAAAATCTTAGAGAGAAGTTGGAAGATATTGAGATTACCGTTTTATCGAAAAATCCAGATTTTACGTCGCAAAAATATGGAGTTTACTCTTTAAATCGAAAGTCTATCAAGGATATAGTCAATGGTATCCGTAAATGCGATTTACTTATAAGTGGTGGCGGAAGTCTTCTTCAGGATGTAACAAGTAAAAAGAGCATTATCTATTATCTAATGATTATCTGGCTAGCCCTTCTTTTCAGGAAGAAAGTGTTCATTTACAGCCAGGGAATTGGTCCTATTCTGTCGAAAACAAATAGAAAACTAACTTCCTCCATATTACGAAAAGTTCATGGTATCGTAGTGAGGGATGAGGCTTCCAAGGAGCTCTTGACAGAAATAGGAATTAATGCAGACAATATTATTGTAACTGCTGACCCTGTACTAAGAATAAAAAAAGCAGACCTTTCAATTGGCAGGGAAATCTTGTTGAAGGAAGGATTTATTCCGGAACCGGGCAGAATGGTTGTAGGCTTTGCGATAAGGGGGAAAAAAGTTAACAGCAGCTTTGTAGATGAAATCTGCATTTCCATTCGCAGACTCATAGACGAGCATCAAGCCCAGATAGTATTGATTCCGTTTCATTATTCTGAAGATATGGCTGTAATAGAAGAAATTGAATCCAGGCTTGGAAGCGATGTATGTTGCATAAAGCATAAATATTTGACTAATGAAATGCTCAGCATTATAGGGAACATGGATGTGTTGGTTGGAGTCCGCCTTCATGCGCTCATTCATGCAGCAATTATGGATGTACCAATGATTGCAATCTCCTATGACCCTAAGATAAATTCCTTTATGAATTCTTTGGATATGAAAGCCATGTGCAGTATGTATGATTTTAAAAACAATTTTTTTATGGAGGAATTTGAAAAAACCATTGCTGATGCCGAAAATATCAAGGAGAAAATGCGCAAACGAATCAAAATACTTATAAAAAGTCTTGACAAAAACGAAGAACTTATACGTGAACTTATGAAGCTTTGATTATCTAATTATAGAGGAATTTGAACTATGCCAAATAATAAAAGAATAAGAATCTTAGGCATTCCTGTTAACCTCGTAGATGAGGAAGAAGCCATGTCCATATTCCGAGAATTGATGAAGACGGAGAATTGTAGTCTAATAGTGACACCCAACTCCGAAATCATAGTAAATGCTACTAAAGACGAAGAGCTAAAGCGTATTGTCGAATTTGCAGACCTTGTTATACCGGACGGGATAGGACTTGTTTATGCTTCAAAAATAATGGGAATGCCTCTAAAAGAAAGGGTTACCGGGATCGATTTTTTGGGAAAGATACTAGGATACTTGGAAGAGCAGGGGTTGTCTGTTTTTTTCTTGGGCAGCAAGCCGGGAAACGATAATTCAGCTGGGATTGCTGAACTTGCAGCAGAGAATATAAAAAAAACATATAAGAATCTTATCGTTGCCGGAACGCATCATGGATATTTTAAAGGAAGTGAAGAAGAGGAAATCGTTAGAAAAATCAATGATTCCGGGGCAGATTTCCTATGTGTTGCCATGGGTTCACCAAAGCAGGAGAAATTCATGTTCCAGCATAAAGATAGTCTAAAGGTGAAAGGAGCCATCGGTGTAGGCGGCAGCTTAGATGTATGGTCAGGGACTTTGAAGCGGGCGCCGAAATTTTATCGAGACCACGGGCTGGAATGGCTGTATAGATTAATACAGGAACCCAGCAGGTATAAAAGAATGATGGCACTGCCGCTTTTTATGATAAAAATTGTTCTTAGCAAATTAAGAGGAGGAAAATAGAAATGTCTATTGACTATGAAAAACTAAAAAAGGTTGCATGTGATATACGGATTGATATCATAAAAGAAACATATCATGCGGGTTCAGGGCATCCAGGAGGGTCATTGTCTGCAGCAGATATTTTAACTGTTTTATATTTTTATGAAATGAATATCAATCCGGATGATCCGAAAATGGAAGGCAGAGATAAATTTGTACTTTCGAAGGGACATGCAACACCAGTGTTGTATGCGACACTAGCTCACAGAGGTTTTTTCCCTACAGAAGAGCTGGTAACATTCCGTAAGCTGGGATCCATGCTCCAGGGCCATCCGGACATGAAGAAGGTACCAGGCGTTGAGATGTCGACGGGTTCTTTAGGACAGGGTTTCTCTGCATCCGTTGGAATGGCCATTGCAAATAAGCTGAATCAGTCACCGGCAAGGGTATACGCGCTGTTAGGAGACGGAGAACTGCAGGAGGGCATAATCTGGGAGGCAGCATTAGCCGCTGCACATTACAAGCTGGATAATTTGACAGCGATAATTGATTGGAACGGATTGCAGATCGACGGAAAAAACGATAAGGTCATGAGAGTTGCACCGATTGATGAAAAATTTAAGAGCTTTGGATTTCATGTAATCAATATTGATGGTCATAACATGGAGGAAATTGTAAATTCATTGGCGGAAGCTCGTGAAACAAAAGGAAAGCCCACAGCGATTATTGCAAAAACATCTAAGGGAAAAGGTGTGTGCTTTATGGAAGATAATGCTGGTTGGCACGGAAAGGCACCAAACGCTGATGAAGCCAGGAGTGCAGTGACAGAGCTAGGAGGTGAATGGTAATGTCTGAAAAGATGGCAACAAGACAGGCTTATGGAGAAGTGCTTCTTGAGCTTGGTGAAAATAACGAAAATATCGTAGTATTGGATGCAGATTTGTCAAAATCAACTATGACAGCACATTTTGCAGAGAAATATCCGAATCGGTTCTTCAATATGGGGATTTCAGAGCAAAACCTTTTTGGTGTTGCTGCAGGGCTGGCACACTCCGGGAAAATAGTATTTGCAAGCACCTTCGCTATGTTTGCTGCCGGAAGAGGCTTTGAGATTATCAGAAACTCCATCGGATATACAAAAGCAAACGTTAAAATATGTGCAACGCATGCTGGGATTACGGAGGGTGAAGATGGAGGAAGCCATCAGGCAATCGAAGATATTGCATTAATGAGGTCTATTCCTGGGATGACCGTTATCAGCCCATCAGACGGCGTATCTGCAAGAAAACTTATTAAAGAATCAGCATCCCTTAATGGTCCTGTTTATGTAAGACTTGGGAGGTCCGCAGTTCCTGGAATCTACGAAGATAACAATGATATTAAAATAGGCAAAGGAATTTGCGTAAGAGATGGGAGCGATTATACGGTCATTGCCAATGGAGTAATGGTAAATGAGGCGATAATGGCAGCGGACATTCTTGCAGGAGAAGGCATCAGTCTCCGTGTGATCGATATGCATACTATAAAACCGATAGATAAGGAGATAATAATCAAAGCAGCGAACGAAACGAAAGGGATTGTAACTGCAGAAGAGCATACTATTATCGGAGGCTTAGGCTCAGCGGTATCTGAGGTTGTGGTACAAAATTGCCCTATTAAGATGGCATTTGTAGGTATTCAAGATACTTTTGGCGAATCGGGCAAGCCCGCAGAGCTTCTTGTGAAGTATGGCTTGACTGCAGATGAAATAGCAAAAGCGGTAAGAAATCTTTAAATGGTATAAGCCATAAAGAATATAAACATATATAAATATTACGAATAATAAGCTCCCTCACTGAATAGATTTTAATAGAAATTTATGACAGGAGGGAGTTTTGATTGTGGGTAAGATAGGTGTAATAAAAAAAGTGCGTAAGCCAAGTAAGAAAATTCTTATAATAATTGCTATAATAATAATTGCAGTCGCCGCAATTGTGGTAGGATTGTATTTTTTTGAAGGTGATGAAAAAGTGGATTATAGGGTTTTGAGCGAGACGGAAATTCCTCAACAGATTGCAAATCAAGTCATACCAGAGTATCGAGCTTTAGAAAGAGCATTAGCATGTGTCGTGGATGATAAAGTCTATGTAATAGCTACACGAGGAGAGAAACCGACTTCCGGCTACGAAATTTCTATTGATAAAATGGAGATTTCTGATGAAGATGGCATAAAGACATTAATGGTGTATACGAAGTTCCGAGATCCTCAACCAGGTACAGCGCTTACACAAGTATTGACTTATCCGCTTCAGGTTGCGGAAACAAATCTTACATATTTACCTGATCAAATCGAACTGAAGGTTCAGTACGTAGAATAGGAATGTTAAGGTACATAGATTGCTTACTGTTATAAGGGATTGCATGGTGTGACTTTCACATTCATGCTCTTCCTTGACGATAAAAATAATATCATGCAACCATTAATTGACATATATGTATTTATGTGATACAATAGTATGAAAATACATATTATTGCTGGTGGGGTGAAAAAGTGAAACGCATCCTTTCAAGAGAATATGAGGAAACCCAAAATTGTATTGCAATAGACAAATTGAAAATTGGTATCATTGGAATTTCTAATCATGTAGGAGTAAGCTTTTTAACAAGCTGTTTAGCTCGATATTTAGCAAATATGGGAATTCAT
>DUPP01000110.1 GCA_012838265.1 Clostridiales bacterium | reverse complement strand
TGAGATTCAGAAGCTGAATAAACACACTTTCGGAAGACATTCAAAGGATCTGGAAGCAATCAGAAATTCAGAAATCAATGTTTTTATTGACAGATTTACTTCAGAGCGGGCAGATGGAAACAATGTTAATCTTGATTTGGAGAACATCGAGATGGCTAAGGTGCAGATCCAATATCAGTACTTGACTAGAAGTATGACGGATATGTATTCCAGATTACGATATGCAATAAGCGAAGGAAGGAAATAAGACAGAATGTTAAAAGGAAGGTGTGGTAGATGAACTTTTTAAGCTCACTGAATATCTCAGGTTCTGGTCTAACAGCACAAAAGCTGAGAATGGATGTCATTTCTCAAAATATAGCAAATGCGGGAGTGACTAGAACAGAAAACGGTACACCATATCGTCGAAAAATGGTTGTCCTGAGCAGCATCAACAATGGCAGTGGAAGCTTTAGAAATATACTGGACCAAACCGCTGCGGTTAAGGCAGGAGGTGTACAGGTGAGAAGCATTGTAGAAGATAGGTCAGCACTGATTCCAGTATATGATCCAAATCATCCTGATGCGGACGAAGAGGGAAATGTCATGCTTCCGAATGTAAATACGGCGCAGGAGATGATTGATATGATGAGTGCAAGCAGGGCATATGAAGCAAATGTTACAACATTTAATGCGACTAAGGCAATGATTCTAAAAGCATTGGAAATCGGCAGATAAAGAGCAATAGTTTTCGCAAGATAGTATATAAAACAATTTTTATTAGGTAAATAAATACCTACCTATAGATAACTGTAGATGTGTATGAAAGATTTATGTGTGTGTGATTGTAATAAGTGAGGTAGTATTGTGTTTATTATTCCTATTAATTCTAACATTAATACGAGCAGTATTAATTGTTTAAGTTCCAAATCTGAAATATCAGACGCTATGTCAGGAGCCAGACTCGGCTTTAAAGAAATTTTCCACGATATAATCGAAAATGTAGAGAAAACAGAAGCCGCCACAAAGATGGATGCATATAAGCTATCTATTGGAAATATGGATGAAATGCATACCATGATTATTAATGCAGCTAAGGCTGAAGTGGCTTTGCAGACAATGGTTCAACTTAGAAATAAGTTTCTTGATGCATATTCCGAAATTATGAGGACAAACCTTTAATGGTTAAGTTAAGTAATTGAGGATTTTTTTTATCCTATACCAGAGTAAGTTGAATGGATGAAATAATATGAATGAGCAGATCAAAAAGGTTCTGACACCATTGATACAATTTTGGAGCAACGCGTCTGCCGCAGTAAAAAGAGTAGTAGTTGGTCTTGTAATATTTACTGTTGTTGTAGCTTTAGTTTTGAGTATTTTACTGAACTCAAATGAGTATGTTGTCATTTATGAAAACATCTCTGCGGCTGAGTCTACTGAGATACTTGCAGAGCTTCAAAACATGGATGTTAAAGTAAAAACAGGTCCCAACGGTTCAATAATGGTTCCCGAAAAAGATGAATCAAGAGTTAGAATGGCGCTTGCGACTGCAGGTTATCCTAAAAGCGGTCTAAGCTATTATTTAATTGAAGAAAACAGTGGAATGCTGACGACAGATTATGAACGCAAGCAGTATATGAACATGCAGCTGCAGGAGAGAATCGCTGCCAGCATCAGAACCCTTGAGGGTGTCAGGGATGCGGTAGTAACAATTACTATCCCAGAGTCAAGGATGTTTTACCTTCAAGAGACAGAAAAGCCGACTGCTTCTGTGATTATACATATGAAAACAGGCTGTTCTCTAACTGAAAGCCAGGTTTTTGGGATCCAGAATTTAGTTGCAAAAGCAGTAACTGGACTTACTAAGGATAATATTGCATTAACTGACAGCTTTGGGAATGACCTGATAGGTGAAATCAACAGTAATCATCCTGATTTTGCAAAGATTAATCTTACAAGAGAAATAGAAAATGATATCCGGAAAAAAATTACTGATGTGCTGCTTGGACCATATAAACAAGAAGAATTCACTATATCTGTAACGGCCACCATTGATACTGATGCGCTTGTAACAGAACAAACTACATATATACCTTCCCAGGAGGGGAATAACACTGGAGTGATCAGTGAAGAGTCAAGAAGCGATGAATCCTTCACCTCTGCCCAAGGTGATGGAGGAATAGCAGGAACTTCTTCGAATTCACAGATTCCGACTTATCCAACTGGAGGAACTACTGGAGAAAGCTCATCCTCAAGCAGCAGTGAAAACATCAAATATCAGGTAAGTCAGATTAAATCACAAACCCAGAAGTCCGGAGCAAGAATTGAGAGTATCTCGATCGGAATTGCTATAGACAAAAGGGCGTTTGAACCGGGAGAGAGAGAAAGCGTTACTCAGCTTGTAGCCTATGCAGCGGGTGTTGATCCCGAGAATATAACGGTTCAGAATTTTCAGTTCTACAAGGAAGAATCACCTTTACCGGTCATTGATACTGAGCAAGGGCTGAATAAAATGATTTTGTTTGGCGGAATTGCAGCGGGTGTTCTTTTGTTGGCGGGGATTACTGCATTCATACTTATGAGAAAAAGAAGAAAAGAAGAATTAGAAATATCTGATTCTGCAGAAACAGGACAGGACGGGGAAAAAGAAATGTTGGATTCCTTATTTGGCGAAAAGATTAATGAAGTCAAACCTATTACTCCAGTCAAGGACGTTAGAAGAGAAGAAATTAAGGAATTTGCAAAATCAAACCCTGAAATCGCCGCTCAAATGATCAGAACGTGGCTTCGTAGTGAAGAATAATAAGGACTAGAATTTAGAAAGAGGTATAACGCTAATGATTGAACTGTCAAAACCATTATCCCCCAGGCAGAAGGCAGCTCAAGTAATTATAAGCCTTGGAGCAGATGTTGCATCAACAATATATAAGCATCTTCAGGAGGAAGAAATTGAAAAGCTGACATATGAGATTACACGGCAGGAAAGTGTGCCGCCCGAGTTTTCTGATCAGGCTATGGACGAGTTTTATGGTCTTTGTGTTGCACAGAAGGTTTATCTTGAAGGGGGCATTACTTATGCGAAAAATGTACTCGAAAAAGCCTTCGGAGTTCAGCAAGGTATGGCTTTGCTGGAGCGAGTGACAAAGACATTAAGAACTAAGGCATTTGAATTTATTCGCAAAGCGGATTATAAGAATCTGATGAATATGATTATAAATGAACATCCGCAGACTATAGCATTGATTCTTTCCTACGCCAGAGCTGATCAGGCCTCAGCTATAATATCGGAATTGCCAAAAAATATCCGAGTTGATGTGGTGGAGAGGATTGCCCGTATGGATAGAACATCTCCTGAAATAATCAAGCAAGTAGAAGCAATATTAGAAAGAAAATTTGAATCAGTTATATCTGTTGACCTGTTGGAGGTTGGCGGGATTAATTATATAGCTGAAATCATGAACAACATAGACAGAGGAACTGAGAAATTCATCTTCGATGAATTAAACAGGAAGGACCCAAAGCTTTCAGAAGAAATAAGGAAGAGAATGTTTGTATTCGAAGATATTATTATCCTGGATAATTTTGCAATTCAAAGATTCCTCAGAGAAGTGGACACAAAAGAATTGGCAATTGCGCTTAAAGGGGCTAATAAGGATGTAGCAAATATCATCTTCGAAAACATGTCCCAGCGTATGGGAGATACAGTTCGAGAAGAAATTGAATTTCTACATAATGTCAGGGTCAGAGATGTTGAAGATGCTCAGCAGAAAATAGTCGCAATCATTCGGCGACTTGAAGATGAAGGTGAAATCACCATAGCCAAAGGCGGAAAGGATGATCTCATTGTCTAGTATTGTTAAGGCAAGGCAGCTTGTCAATTTACCGAAAAAGGATAATGCAAAGCATTTAAAGGAAGTACAGTTGGCAATACAAGCAGTACAAACGGAAAGAAACCAAGACATAAGTGAATGGCTCGAGAAAAAAGAAACCATTATTAAGCAAGCGTTAAAAAAGGCTAAACATATTGAGAACGATGCAGAGCTTAGAGCAGAAGCTATTATTAATAATGCGATAAGCGACAGCCGAGAAATTATTAGCACAGCAGAGAAGAAAGGATATGATGATGGTTATCGCCGCGGACTAGCGGATGGAGCTTTAGCATCTGAAAAAGCAGCAGAAGAAAGCTTGCTGGAATTGAAACAGCTGATAGATTGTTTCAGATCGGAGCAGTTAGAGTTGAAAAAGCGTGAGGGAAAACATCTAATCGACATAGCTTTTGAACTTGCTAAAAAAATTATGAAACATCATGTCCATACGGATGAAGGCGCATTTCTGAATATGTTGGATGAAATAATTCGTGAAAACGAAGGCATAATGAAGATTTACTTATCTGAATACCAAAAATGTTTGGATATAAGGATTGATAAAGATATGGCAAAGAAGATCAGAAGCATGCTCGGTGATACAAAGCTGGTTTTGCTTAAGGAAGAAGATCTGATAATGGCAGAAAACGAAAGCGGAATTGTAGATATGAGTGTTCCAACACAGCTTGAACAGCTAAAAAGAGTAGTAGTCATGCAGCCTGACGCTTAAGAGCGAGAGGAGTATCGATAACAATGGATGCAGAGAAGTATTGCAGTCTGATAAAGAATGCGGATTCGTACTCATATTTTGGGAAGATTGACAAAGTTATAGGTATGATGGTCGAATCTAATGGACCTGAATGTAAAGTTGGTGATTTATGTAAGATATACGGATATGGCAGTAAGAAATACGTAAGCGCAGAGGTTATCGGATTCAGAGGTAATAAAGTTTTGCTTATGCCATATGAAGAACCGGAAGGAATCAGCTCTGGCAATCTTGTTGAGGCTACCGACTCTGCATTAAAAATTGGCGTATCAGAAGCGCTCATCGGAAGGGTAATCAATGCAATGGGTGAACCTATAGATGGTGCCGGTCCGATTGAAAGCAAAACCAGATATGTAGTACAAAGCGTAAGCTCAAATCCATTGTCAAGACCGAGGATCAATGAAGTACTTGAGTTCGGAATAAAAGCCATAGATGGTCTTCTCACTATAGGCAAGGGACAGAGGATGGGGATTTTTTCGGGAAGCGGAGTTGGAAAAAGCACGCTAATGGGCATGATTGCTCGAAACGTAAAAGCCGATGTAAATGTCATCGCATTAGTAGGGGAGAGGGGAAGAGAGGTTAGGGAATTTCTCGAAAGGGATCTTGGAAAAGAGGGCCTGGCTCGCTCTGTGCTGGTAGTTGCCACCTCAGATCAGCCTCCCATGCAGAGAATGAAATGTGCTTTGGTAGCTACAACTATTGCAGAGTTTTTTAAGGATATGGGCAAAGATGTGCTGCTTATGATGGATTCGCTGACAAGATTTGCAATGGCTCAAAGAGAGATTGGTCTTGCAAGCGGAGAACCTCCTGTGGCAAGAGGCTATACACCCTCTATTTATTCTTTGCTTCCAAAATTGCTCGAAAGGACAGGAAATTTCAATAAAGGTTCAATTACAGGAATATATACTGTTCTCGTTGAAGGTGATGATGTAAATGAGCCAATTGCAGATACAGTAAGAGGGATTATTGATGGTCATATCATTTTATCCAGAAAAATTGCTATGCAAAACCACTATCCTGCTATAGATATTTTAGGAAGTATCAGCAGACTCATGAACGATATTGCTGATAAGGAACAAATTTCAGCTGCAGGAAAACTCAGAAACCTTCTATCTGTATATAACTCCAATTATGACCTTATAAACATCGGCGCGTATAAAAGCGGGATAAACAGCCTGCTGGATGAGTCTATTTCAAAAATAGATAAAATAAATGAATTTTTACGACAGGATATCAACGATAAGATACCGTTTGAAAGCAGCGTTAAGATGATGAAGGCGGCGATTGCATGAAGAAGTTTGAATTTCATTTGGAAAAACTATTAACCTATAAGGATCAGACCTTGGACAGCGAACTTATGACTCTTGCAGTTTTAAACAGTCACCTGTCTGACCATCAGAAAAGACTATTCCTTTTGCAGGAGGAGCGGGAACAATACAGGTTAGAATTCGAAAGCGAGATTTTAAATAGAACCACTCCAGCCTCTTGCAGGTTGTATGCCTTTTATGATGAATATATCAAAGAACAGATTCAGCAAACTGAGAACGATATAAGAAATACATCTTTACAGATTGACAAACAAGTGGCGCTAATTAAAAAACTTAAGATTGAAACAAAATCTCTTGAGATACTTAAGGCTGCCAAGTTAGATGAATACAAAAAAGAAGGATTGAAAATGGCAGAAAGGCAACTGGATGAATTTGTGTCAACCGCAAGATTATTAAAAGATATTGTTTAGTTTATTTCTATAAATAAACAGCAAATTGAGGGTTATAGGTTACCTTAATCAACCTAAATTTACTTTAGAAGGAGGTGAAATAGTGAATGCAGAAAGTAATTTTAAAGTGATGTGTCCCTTAACTTTTATCAATCACGCAAGTAGCAAAGATGTATTTGGGTTGCTAAGCATGGGCATTGAATCCTCTCATGAATCCGGAGAATCACCGTTTTTGAAAATGATTTTCCGTATCATGGCAGAAGGGTGTTTTCCTGCACCAGTTGTCGATGAAACTTTAACTTCCGTCAGCGATGATGAAATAGAATCGTTTAATGAACAGACTATCGGAAGTGACATTTTTCCAAATCTGATATTTGATAGTGTACGCTCAGCACACGGACTTCAAATCGTAGGGCAGAAATCGGAAAAAGATATAACAATAGATGAGACCAAAGATAGTGTCATTAAGGAAGTACAAGAAGTTCAATATTTTAGCAGCAAAGGAGAAGTACAAGTTTGCCAGCCATCTGGAATCGACACTGCAGAGGAAATACCAGTCCTAATGGGCTTAACAAAGAGTATACAAAGTTCAAAATTTGAGATGCCTAGCTTTAATACACCTACTCAATTGAAAAAGGAAGATTCGGTGAAGATAAACGTAAGCCAGGGAGACACACAGGTACCATCTGTAATGTTGCCTCAAGACCACGCCCTTAATATCATTAGCTCAAATAGTGGAGCGGCTGAATGGACACTAGAAAATTCAAGTACTAGTAAAATAGAACCGTACAGCCAGATTAGCGAGTTGATTATATCAAAACTCGAACAGAAAGGTCCTACAGAATTTAAAATGTTGCTTGAACCCAGGACATTGGGGGAGATTAATATCAAATTGAAGATAGTTAAGGGAAAACTGACAATTGATATACTGGCCGCAAAAGCTGAAACCCAGACTCTTCTCACCTCACAGGTAGACAAGCTGATTACAAGCATGGGACTGAGGAATGTGCAAGTAGAAAGTATACAGATAAGCCAGCAAATGCTGCAGAATCAGGTCGATCAAAGCCATAGTCATAATATGAGTGCAGATATGGAATTTTTCCATAGGAAGAATCAGGAACAACACCGACAAAGAGACTTCTTCCATGAAGGGAAGCGGGACGGTTCGCACGAACAACTGCTGGCAAAGGCTCAAGATAGCAAAGAGGTAAACGGAATTGGTGCTCATCTATATGATTCGCACAGAATTAATTATGCTATATAGGTACGCGAATATCCGTTTATGGTTATGAAGAGTCTGATGAATGTAATAGGAGGTACCAAGATGACGATAGAGCTGACAAACAATTACTCAAACGTCAGAAACACAAGTGTTTCAAACACTTCAAACAGTTTATTAAGCAACAACATTTTAACTATGCAGGACTTTTTCTCTCTCATGGTTGCGGAGCTTTCGAATCAGGACATGTTCAATACTGTGGATAACACACAGTATATCACGCAGCTTGCGCAGTTCTCAATGATGCAGGCAGTTTCTGATTTAAGTGAAACCTTTTCAGCTTCTTTTTCCGAATTAAGCAGAGCGTATTCAACGTATTATAGCGTTAGTCTCATAGGAAAGGAAGTGACTCTGGCTCAAATAAGCAACGACAGCAGTAATATATTTATCCATAAGGGGATTGTTGAGAGTGTTAATTTATTTAACGGGAGTGCTGAGATAGTTGTCGACGGAAAGCCCTATGCATTGAGCAGCGTAATGGAAGTGAAAGAGCCGAATATTATCATACCTGATGACAGCATTAAGGAAATCGATAATGAAGACAACGAGTTACCCGAAGAATTAGAAGGTGACAGCAATGACGAATGAAATTTCAGGTGGGCGATACAACCTGGTAGATACTATTATCAGGCAGACAGACCGAGTCAACTCTTCTGCGGATAAAACAAAAAATCCGGACAACCTGGTAAATGGCACAAGGTCATTTCAGGAAATACTGAATGAACAATTTAATAAAAGGGTGTCATTTTCAAAGCATGCAAACCAAAGGGTTGAAACAAGAAATATCCGAATCAGTGAAAGCGATTTAAATCGTCTGGATAATGCATGTGATAGAGCACAGCAAAAAGGAATACGTGACGCTTTAATTGTGATGGATAATTCAGCATTTATAATTAACACGCCCAATAAAGTCGTTATAACTGTAGTAGATAAAAATGAAATGAAAAGCAATATATTTACAAATATTGATGGAGCCTTATTCATATAGCCGGACCTTTCGACAGGAAGCTATAGTGGGCTTTGAGCGACTGAGAAGCTCACATAAGGCATAGAAAGGATGTAGAGAAATGTTAGGATCAATGTATTCTGCAGTCTCAGGACTGTCAGCACATCAGACAAAGATGAATGTAATCGGAAACAATATTGCCAACGTCAATACTTATGGTTTCAAGGCAAGCCGCGTGACCTTTTCGGATGTTTTTTATCAAACTATGGGTTCAGCATCATCACCTTCCACAAATAAAGGAGGGACTAACCCAACACAGTTAGGATATGGTGCTAAGGTCAACTCTATAGACGTGATTAATACACGTGCAGGCAGTGCAACTACCGATCGTGCTCTGGATGTGTATATCAATGGAGATGGTTATCTGCCAGTTAAAAACAGCGATGGTGCAATCAGCTATACAAGAGTAGGCGTTTTAAGCTTTGATGTTGCCGGAAATCTTGTTGACTCTAATGGAAATCAGGTTTTGGGGTTCAAGCTGGATAGCAACACAAAGAAAGCCCAGCTTAATTCAGATGGAACCGCATCTCCGCAAAATCTTATTGCTATCAAAGTTGATCCAAATGACTTGGATAAATATACAGGAATAGCAATAGGACAGAATGGCGAAGTAACAGCTATAAAGGAAGGGGATCCTACATTTATTCCCTCCTCTAATACTGGTTGGATAAATGGAACTCCAACGGTATCCAGTACTTCTTTATATAATGGAACTTTAAATATGACCATAAGTAGGAGCTTTACATCATCATCTCTTTATACCGGACCGAAGGATGCGGTGTTTATTAGCTCAAACGCTGCTATTAATGGGGCTCCAGACGAAATAACCGTAGCTTACGATTCTACTAGCAATCCGCCTTACATCCTAAATTATATGAATGGAGCAATAGTACGAACCGTAACAGGCACTCTGGATCCTGCAACTAATACTGTAACCTTTAATGGGATTGATGATTTGGACGGAGGAACCAGCGGCATAGTGAGAATTCCGATCCACCCAACGGATAATACGCTGGGATACAATTTCGTAGATGGAGCTCCGGCAGAAGTAATTGGAACGCTTGATACTCCGATTTCCTATGATATCGAGTTGATAACTACGGATAAGTCAGGATCGAATGTTACTTTGAATACCAAATGGAACGGTTCAGATCCATCGATTACACTTGGAGACATTAGTATAGAGTTGGATTCCTCAAAATTTCAGGAAGCATTGGACTCAGGCTTTACGAATGTTACTATTGGAACCGTTGGTCCGGGGCCAGGGAAACCCGAAAAAATTGCTAATATTGCAGTTGTTAAATTTATCAACCCTGACGGATTGTCTCAGAATGGAGAAGGCTACTACATAGAAACAACAAATTCTGGTCAGGCAGTCGCAACTATACCTGGCAGCGGAGGTACAGGTTCTTTTCGTGCAGGCGCTTTAGAAATGTCTAATGTAGATCTGTCAAGAGAGTTTACTGAAATGATAATTACTCAAAGAGGTTTTCAAGCAAATACAAGAATGATAACCGTTTCGGATGAGATGCTGTCAGAACTGGTCAGCATGAAGAGATAAAGTAATTTAGGGAGAGACAAATATATGATAAAACTTACTAAATTAAATCGCAGCAACAATGATACCTTTATACTGAATTGCGAGCTTATCGAGACTATCGAAGAAAGGCCAGATACGACAATTCATCTCGTAAATGGAAAACATTTTGTAGTAGCAGAATGCTCTGCGGAGGTGGTAGCAAAGGTTGTGGAATATAAACGCAGCATCTATAGCAGATGACAAGTAGATAATAAACTTTTTTCAAACCGAAAAATAAAGGCAACGAGCAGGAGGCTGCATTATGAGCGAGATTCTTTCACAAAGTCAAATAGATAACCTACTGAATAGTTTGACAAGCGGAAACAAGGACATAAAGACAGATATAACAGAAAAGAAAAAAGACAAAAAAGTTAAGGAGTATGACTTCAGAAATCCTAAGCTGTTTACGAGGGAACAACTGAAGCTGCTTTACAGCATATATGAAAACTATGCTAGAATTTTATCTTCTCACATTACTAGTGTCCTTCAGTCTTATACCTTGGTAGAAATTATCGAAGTTGAGGAGCAGCAATACTATGAATTCAATAATGCACTGCCTGACTCGGTGCTTATCGGCACAATAGATTTATCAATCAAAGATAACGATGAAGAGAATCTGATGATGCTGGATATGTCAAAGGATATTTGCTTTTGCAGTATAGACAGACTGCTGGGTGGTTCGGGTACACCGCTGGAATCAGACAGAGAATTTACGGAAATTGAGCTTGGGATTCTGGAACACATGATGAAAGGGATGGTCAATCTTATGAAAAACATATGGAACGACTATCTGGAAGTAAGCCCTAGGCTCATTAAGCTCGATACAAACGCAAGAATCTTACAGGGGATAGGTGCTGATGAAAATGTCGTGATAGTTGTTATGAATATTAAAGTTAACGATACCCAAGGTATTCTTAATCTCTGCATTCCGGCTGTAACCCTGGACACAATTTTTAAGATAAAGAATGCTCTAATTAAGAAAAAGGAGCGCAGAGGAGACCCACTGTCAGATGCGCAGCGTAGAGA
Source organism: Clostridiales bacterium (assembly GCA_012838265.1). Lineage (GTDB taxonomy): Bacteria > Bacillota > Clostridia > Peptostreptococcales > Anaerovoracaceae > Anoxybacterium. Next base: position 41,008 of record DUPP01000110.1, on the reverse strand, counting down.
GGACATTTTAAAACAGATCAGCCAATCGGAGCTTGAGGTGACCGGCATTTTGGGAACCATTGAAGTCATGTCGAGAGAGCTGATTGATTTGGAGGTTGGGGACATCATAAAGCTGAACAAGCCTGAGAACTCACTGGTTGAACTGGCGGTAGGTGATACAGTCTGGTTTCGAGGTGAAATGGGAATGCACAATAGAAAAAAGGCCATAGCAATTAGAGAAACTGTAAAGAGAGGAAGTGACCTGACGGGATGAGCAATTTAGATAATCTGCAAGTATTGACAGAAATGGAGACTGACGTTATCGGTGAAGTGATGAATATCAGCATGGGAGCTGGTGCCACAGCGATGTCAACCATACTGGATAAAAAAGTAAGTATTACTACACCCAGGATCAAAACGCAATTAGTCGGTGAATTCGAATTTACTCAAATGGATAATATGATTGGTGTGTTGATCCATTATATTCAGGGGGTTGAAGGAACAAATATCCTCCTTTTGAAAGAAAGCGACTTAAAAAAGATACTTGGACATCTGCTTTCGTATGAATCCTCTGAGATAGTAGAACTTGACGAAATCGGTATGAGCGTCATATGTGAGATCATGAACCAAATGATGGGATCTTCCTCAAGTGCATTGGCATCCTTCCTTGGCAAGGCCATTAACATTTCACCTCCAGAGATTCTGGATACAACAGAAAAAATAAAAGAACTTTTTTTACAAAATGGAGAATCTGAAGATTCTTTAGTAGCTATTGAATTTAATCTTAGCATTGATGGTCTTATTGAAAGTGAGTTTATAAGCTTGATGCAGCTTAAGTTAGCAAAAGAAATCGTTGCAATGTCTTTTGGCGCAAGTGATATGTCGCCGAAAGAAGAGGCTATGAACGATATCCTCTCAGAAGAAGTACCACTGGAACACCTTGAACTAAAAGGGTTAAAAGAACAAACAGAATCAATAGAACAAACAGACCAAACAGGCCATAAAGATCAAAAAGACTTTAATGACTTGCATGCCATATTTGAATCGGAGCCACAGACGGCAGATGTAAAAACTGCTGCTGTAACTCCTTCTCCTCCTGTAACTCCTTCTCCTCCTGTAACTCCTTCTGCGACACAGGCTTCAAAGGAACAAGTTTATGCAGTACCATATGAATTTAAACCTTTAGAAAGCAAAAAGGAAGCTGAAATAGATATGAATGAGAACAACCTAGAGTTGATTATGTCTGTTCCAATCCAGATTACAGTTGAACTTGGCAAGACAAAGAAGAAGATCAAGGATATTGCAGATCTTACCGTTGGAAACATTGTTGAATTAGACCGGCAAGCTGGAGACCGGGTGGATGTGGTGGCAAATGGAAAATTGATAGCAAAAGGCGATGTAGTCGTGGTGGATGACAATTACAGTGTGAGAATTACAGAAATAGTAAAGGCAAAAGATCTGGCATACGACAGTAAGTAGGTTTAAGCATAAAAAATATATCAAACAAGAGAGGTAAAAAATGTCTAAAATTTTGATTGTGGACGATGCAGCATTTATGAGAATGATGATAAAAGAAAATTTAAAAAAGGCTGGATACTCTGATTTTGTGGAAGCGGGGGATGGAGAGGAAGCCTTGGCAAAGTACATAGAAACCAATCCGGAATTAGTACTTATGGATATAACTATGCCAATAAAGGACGGGCTCCAGTCACTGCACTCCATTAAGCAGAATGATCCCCAGGCAAAGGTAATCATGTGTTCCGCAATGGGTCAAGAGGGAATGGTGGTTGAAGCTATAAAGCTGGGTGCATTGGATTTTATCGTCAAGCCTTTTAAACCGGAAAGACTTATACAGGCTGTAAAGAATGCATTAGGAGGTTAACGGAGGGCTGCTAATTGATTGGAGATATTTTTTCAATATTATTTGCTCTGGCTGGAATGATTTGTATCATTCTGTTGGCCTATTATGTAAGCAAATGGTATGGCAGAAAAATGCTGCCCTTTGCCGGAGGGAAGCATATCAAAGTAATTGACAGACTTGTCGTCAGCAAAACGGGTTCTATCCTGATTGTCGATATTTTAGGGAAACAATACTTGATCGGAGTAAGTGATCAAAATATTCAAATTTTAACGGAGATGACTGACAACATTCCTGTACCCATGCAGAAGGACAATAGCTTTCTTGATTATTTTAAAAAAAAGAGGAGTATTGACTAGCTATGGAATTTATTATTAATGGAGAGAGTTCAGATGCTGTAAAAATTATTATAGTGTTGACATTGATCAGCCTGGCACCATTTCTACTCCTTATGATGACTTGCTTTACCAGAATCATCATTGTACTTTCCTTTTTAAGAAATGCGCTGGGACTTCAGCAGACACCGCCCAACCAAGTTTTGATTGGTCTTGCCTTGTTTGTAACGTTTTTTATCATGCAACCGGTCCTGGCCCAGGTTAACGAGACGGCATTGAAACCATACAATGATGGATTAATTGAAACTGAGGAGTTTCTTGACAGGGCATCAATTCCCATAAAGGAATTTATGCTGAAGCAAACAACTAATGAGGAAGTGGAGATGTTTAAAAGCTTAGCTTCTGATAAAGCTGTTGTAAGCATGGGAGCAGCTGAACTTCCGTTACATATAGTTGTACCAGCTTTTATAACAAGTGAATTAAAAAGAGCATTTTTAATTGGATTTTTACTGTTCATACCGTTTTTAATAATAGACTTGATTGTTTCCAGTACTCTAATGTCCATGGGTATGATTATGCTTCCGCCGGTGATGATCTCCTTGCCGTTTAAGGTCATGCTATTTGTTGTAGTTGATGGCTGGGGACTCCTGATGAAGACCCTGGTTATGACATATAACTGAAAGAGGGGGCTTCTCGATGGATACACTTCAATTAACAGAAATTTTCAGGGATGCTATCCTCACAGGTGTAAAGGTGGCAGCACCTATCTTACTGGTGAGTATTTTGGTCGGATTAATTATTTCGATTATTCAGGCAGCAACCTCAGTTAATGAACAGACGATGACATTTGTACCCAAGCTGCTGGCAATTGCACTGATCATGGTAATCTTCGGAGGGTGGATGCTGCAGCAGATGGTGGACCTTTTTAATAGGATATTTGAATTTATTACTACAATATAACGAGGCGACTATGTGTTAAATGATTTGAACAGTTTCTATATCTTCCTCTTTGTTTGCTGCAGAATGGCGGGAGTAATTTTCTTTAATCCGATATTCGGAAGAAGAAATATTCCGAGTGTCGTTAAAGTGGGACTATCTTTAGGCATTGCATTCAACGCAGCATTTGGGCTGATAGATGTAAATGTAGTGGATTATACGGTAATCGATCTGCTGATTTCAATGATCAGGGAATTTACCGTAGGATTTGTAATTGGATTCATAATGCAGCTATTTCTGTCAATATTCCATTTGGGTGGTGAAGTAATGGATCTTCAAATGGCTTTTAGTATGGCGCGTATGTACGATCCCACCACTAATTCACAGATATCCATTACCGGAAATCTTATTACTGTAATGTATATTATGCTGTTTTTCATAACGAACAGTCATATAACACTATTGGCGATAGCAATAAAATCTTATAACGTTGTTCCAATTGGCCTTGGTGGAGTAAGCAGTAAGGTTGGAATTTATTTCATTGAATTATTCGGATATATATTGGTTTATGCAATACAGCTTGCACTGCCAATAATGGTGACTCAGATATTAACTGAGGTTGCTATAGGGATACTTATGAGGGTAGTCCCTAATATTAATGTATTTATTATAAATTTACAAATTAAGGTTCTTATTGGGATGATCGTGATTTTGACTATTATTCCTGTACTGGTACTCTACCTTGGTAAGCTGAACATGATTATGCTTGACAGGATAGAGGATGTGCTTCAGTACTTCATATGATTTCACAACTGTTCGAAGGGGGTGACAGTCGTGGCAGAAACAAATAAATCAGAAAAAGCAACCCCGAAAAAGAAGAAGGACGAGCGAAAAAAAGGGAATGCGTTTCAGAGCAGGGATGTAATCAGTGTAGTCATGCTGATAGTGGGTTTTATTTTTATCAGCAAGATGGGAGGTTTTATAGGATCAAAGCTTAAAGGGCTTTACATAAGGGAGTTAACCCATGCTAGTGTGATGTATGACCTGACAATTGCAAACTGTATGCAAATACTAAGAGAATTTGTACTGGTATTTTTTATCACAACTGCACCGATATTGATTGCACTTGCATTTACTGGAGCTGTTATGACAGGAGCGCAGACAGGTTTCCTCGTTTCAGCAGAACGTCTAAAATTTAAATTTAACAGGATTAGTATTATTCAGGGCTTCAAGCGAATGTTTTCGCTAAGATCAGTCGTTCAGCTGGTGATATCCATTATTAAGGTTGCTGTGATTATGTGGGTGATATATACGTGTGTACAAGACCTGCTTATCGTAGCTCCGGATATGCTTAACACTAGTTTTGATGAGAATATTGCATTTATGATGGATAGGATGATGCATATTGTCTACAAAATATGCCTGATCTTTGTAGTAGTAGCTGTTTTGGATTTTTCTTTCCAGAAATATGACTATGAAAAAAAATTAAGAATGACAAAACAAGAGGTTAAGGATGAATACAAGCACACTGAGGGAGACCCATTTATTAAGGGAAAAATAAAAGAAAAACAGCGAAAGATGAGCTTGAACAGGATGATACAGCAGGTTCCTAATGCGGATGTTATCATCAGAAATCCTACACACTATGCGGTTGCTCTAAAGTATGACCTAGAGAAAGATCATGCGCCTATAGTAATGGCAAAGGGGCAGGGGCATGTTGCCAAGAGAATTATTGATATCGGATTAAAACACAACATTCTTATTACTGAAAATAAACCACTTGCTAAAAACTTATATCAAATGGTTGAAATAAATGATTATATACCTGCCGAGCTTTATCAGGCTGTTGCTGAAGTAATGGCGTGGGTTTACAGCAATAAGAAAAAGGGGATAAGACAACATGAAGATTTTTAACAATGTAGTGGTTATATTTATAATAATGATAGTGGCATTTATTATAATACCGCTGCCGCCTTTTTTTCTGGATTTTATGTTTATTATAAGCATTTCTGTTTCCTTGATTATTCTACTTACCACAATGTTCATAAAGGGGCCCCTGGAGTTTTCCATTTTTCCTTCTTTGCTGTTGATCACAACATTGCTCAGGTTAGCGCTTAATATTTCATCTACAAGATTGATTCTTTCTAATAGTGGACAAGCGGGGCAGGTAATAGCTACATTTGGTTCATTTGTACTGGGCGGAAATGCGGTGGTTGGATTTATCGTATTTATTATTATCGTTGTAGTTCAATTTATCGTAATTACTAAGGGTGCAGAAAGAATAGCGGAGGTATCCGCAAGATTTACCTTGGATGCTATGCCGGGAAAACAAATGGCAATTGACGCAGACCTGAGCTCTGGACTTATAAATGAGGAGGAAGCCAAGGAAAGACGCAAGACTATCCAAAGGGAATCAGAATTCTTCGGAGCAATGGACGGAGCCACAAAGCTGGTAAAGGGTGATGCTATTGCATCAATGATAATTGCTGTCGTCAATCTTGTCGGTGGTACGATAATCGGTATGGTTCAGGGTGATATGTCTTTCTCCGAGGTGTTAAAGGTATATTCCATTGCAACGGTAGGTGACGGTCTCGTAAGTCAGATTCCTGCATTAATGATATCAACAGCCACAGGAATGATTGTTACAAGATCGGCTTCAGAAGGGACTTTAAATGAAGATGTAAAAGTACAAATTCTTTCTCAGCCCAGGGTTCTGCTCATTACGGGGCTTGTTATTTTAACTATGTGTGTGATTCCCGGAGCACCGATTTTTCAGATTGCCATCTTGGGGATTATTCTTATAGCCCTTGGCTTTGCTCTTATAAAAGCTGTAGCTGAGGTAAAACAAAAAGAAGAAATACAGGAAATGCAAGAGCTTCTGGGTGATGAAAGGAATGAGGCAAGCTATTACAGAAATATCGACAATGTGTATGAACTACTGGGTGTGGAGCCGATCGAAATGGAATTTGGATATTCGCTTCTTCCCTTAGTAGATGAAAGCATTGGGGGCAGCTTTATTGACAGAATCGTTATATTCCGAAAACAATTTGCCTTGGAGATGGGTGTAGTTATTCCAACTGTTCGACTTCGTGATAACGGACTTATCAATCCAAATCAGTACCTTATTAAGATAAAAGGTGAAGAAGTCGCAAGGGGCGAGGTTTTGGTAGATTATTATCTTGCAATGGATCCGGGGAATACTACGGGCGAGATAGAAGGCATCGATACGATAGAACCTGCTTATGGTATCTCGGGGAAATGGATTACGGAAAATAACAGAGAAATGGCGGAGGTCTATGGATACACCGTAATAGACCCATTATCTGTTATCGTAACCCATATGTCTGAAGTGATAAAAAGGCATATACATGAATTGATAAGCCGCCAGGATATAAACATGCTTTTACAGAATGTGGCCAAAACAAACCAGGCCATCGTGGATGACGTTATCCCAAACATTATCAGCGTGTCCGATCTGCAGAAAATTCTAATGAACCTGCTGAAGGAGGGGATACCGATACGCGATATGGATAGCATACTTGAAACTATTGGCGATCACGGAGTTACTATCAAAGATACTGATATGCTGACGGAATATGTCAGACAAAGACTAAAGCGAACTATCAGCAGAAAATATACTGATGGCAGCAGTATAAAAGTACTTTCTTTAGATCAGGGAATTGAGAACACTATACTCAGTGCAACCAAGAAAAGTGAGCATGGGACATATTTGGCTATTGAACCCCAGGTGGTCCAAAACATCGTAGAAGGGGTATCAGAGCAGATTGAAAAAGTAAAAGAACTGATTAATCAACCGATTATTTTAACATCGCCAATAGTAAGAATTTATTTTAAAAGACTGATCGATCAATTCCTTCCAAACCTTACAGTGCTATCCTTCAATGAAATAGATACAAATATACAAATTCAGGCAGTTGGAGTTATTCAACTTAAAGAATAAATGAATAAGCTGTTTTTATCATGGTGAAAAGAGGTGAGTCAAATTAATGCGATTGAATTAAAGAGTGAAGGTAAATACTTGCAGGATCTTTGGCAGCAATACACGCTGCATAAAAGTATTGAATTAAGAAACGAAATAGTGCTGCAATATACAGACCTTGTTAAAAAGATAGTGCTGCGGTTCAAAGGCAGCTATAGCAATTTTGGCCAGCTTGATGATATGGTAAATCAAGGAATAATTGCCTTAATCGATGCAGTTGAAAAGTTTGAACCGGAAAAGGGTAACAAGTTTGAAACATATGCTTCTATAAAAATCCGGGGTGCTGTTATCGATTTCATGAGAAAGCAGGACTGGGTACCAAGAAGCCAAAGGAATTTAGTGAAAGAGCTGGACGAGACATATCATGAACTTTATTCCGAATATGGCTATGAACCTTCCAAACAGCAGATAGCTGACCGAATGGGAAAAACACTTCTTAATCTTGAAAAAATTCTGCAGCAACGGCATAATTCGATCATTTTATCTTTTGAAGAAACGATTAATGAAAAGATGATGACAGCAATCCCTTTAATAGCTGATGATAATGATAAAAACTTGCCCGAGCAGGAGATTCTTTACGAAGAATTGAAAGAGAAACTAATAGAGGCTATTGATCAGTTAAAAGAAAAAGAACGTCTCGTCGTATCCTTATATTATTATGAAAATTTAAAACTGAAGGAAATCGCCGAGATATTAAGAATAACCGAGTCAAGAGTATCGCAGATTCACTCTGCAGCTATTATGAAAATGAAAAATAAATTAGTACATTATTAACATCATGATACACAAGGAGGTATCGTTATGGTTAGAGGGTATTATTCAGCCGCATCGGGAGTTTTCTGCCAACAAAAAGCCCTGGATGCAATTTCAAATAATATTGCAAATATCACGACTGCAGGATATAAAAGTCAATCGACATTGGAGTCCAGCTTTGGAGAGCATCTTGTGGCAAGACTGAGCAGTCTTGACAATATATCAAGCAGAGATATAGGATCTGGTGCGTTTATCACAGTTAACAGCACACAGTATACCGATTTTACCCAGGGAAGCTTTGAAGATACCGGAAGATCTGTGGATATGGCAATCAGCGGTGAAGGCTTCTTCCTTATTGAAAGCGAAACTTACGGTTCGGTGTTAACGAGAAATGGTCAATTTGAAATTGATGAAGACGGCGATTTATATTTGCCGGGAGTAGGCAAGGTTCTCGATGATGATGAAGATACAATAAACCTTGAAAGCAGCGAATTTATAGTTAGCACTACAGGTACGATAATTGTTGATAACGATGAAATAGGTGAGCTGTTTATCGCGATACCAAATGAGGACGCTAGGGTCAAAAGTGTAGGAAACGGAGTATTTCTCTGCGAGCATGGAAATTATGAACAAGCCGACCCAGAAAACTACAGTGTATTACAAGGTTTAATTGAAAAGCCTAATGTGAATATCGCAAAGGAGATGAGCAAGATCATAGCTGGGCAGAATCTTTATACCTCTTGCACACAGATACTAAAAATATATGACAGCATCAATGAGATTACTGTGAATCAAATCGGCAGAGTCGGTTAGGAGAAACTTTTAAGAAAGGAGATGTGAAAATGATTAGAGGATTCTATTCAGGAGCTTCGAGTTTAATTAGTCAGCAGATAAATCTGAATACGATTGCTAACAATCTAGCCAATGCAGGAACGACGGGTTTTAAGCCGCAGCAAGTAGCCTTTTCCACCTTGATGTACCAAAACATTAACGGAGGCGCAGGTGAAGGCAATATGATCCAGCTTGGCAATGGTGTAAGAGTACAAAAGACAGGAATTGATTTCAATCAGGGTGATTTAATCAAAACAGATATACCAACGGATTGTGCGATTATTGGGGATGGCTTTTTTGCAATCGAAAATAGAGAGGATGGAACAATAACATACTCTCGAGATGGATGCTTTAAACTAAGTGTTGAAGGCTCCGATACATACCTTGTAAACAGTGCAGGTGACTACGTGCTAGATGAGAATGAAGATAGGATTGAAATTCAGGGGGTCAAAACTTCTAATAGAAGGACATCAACAGAAGGTGGTTTTAACCCCGAACAAATTGGCGTTTTTACCTTTATGAATAAATACGGGCTGGAATTGATTGGGGGGAATCAGTATAGAGCAACGGAAGCTTCAGGAGAAGCGGAAGTGTTAGACGAATCGAATATTGAAACGGGCTATTTAGAAGGCTCACGAGTTCAGCTTGCTTATGAAATGGCTAAAATGATTGAGGCATCAAAGGGATTCTCTTTCGGCTCAAAAGTCGTACAGACTGCAGATGAAATGGAAAAAATCATTAACCAACTTCGATAATTTATACAATATTTTGCTGCAAGTAGCTATTTAGTTAGGAGAAGAGCGTATGTATCAGGTAGAAACGCAGGCAATCACTCCATTAACTGTAATTGAAGTATTGACGAGCAGTGATGGAATGACCGGGTATATTAAACTTACAAAACAGGGCGAAAATCCTCCGCCTGCTACGAAAGAGCAGATGATGGAAGCATTGAAGGCAAATCAAATCATTTATGGTATAAAGGAATCTTCTCTTGAGAAACTGGCAGTCAGGCCTATCTATAATATTAAGATTGACGTAGCAAAAGGGTTGCCTCCGGTCAACGGCAAAGATGGAGAAATAGTGTATTATGTAAAGCGGGATTCAGAATATCAGCCTGAATACAGCTTGGAGGGAACAGTAGATTATAAAAATATTGATTACTTCCAAATTGTAAAAAAAGATCAGATATTAGCCGAAATAATAAAGGAGACTGAAGGTACGGAAGGGATGACTATTTTTGGTACTGCCATACCAGCTAGAAACGGGAGGCGGCCACCATCCCCAGTGGGCAAAAATACACACCTAATTCAGAATGATACCTTGCTTGTTGCTGACTGTGATGGAGTCATACGATTCATAAGGGATAACATTGATGTAAACGAAGTGTTAAAAATCAACTCTAGTATTGACCAGCTAACAGGGAATATCAATTTCAGCGGAGATGTTTCGATTGAAGGCGACATATGCGATGGCTTTTCAGTGAATTCAGGAGGGAACGTTATTGTAAAAGGGGTAGTAGAGGATGCCGCCATTAATGCCGCTGGAAATGTTCATATTTCCAATGGCATCAACGGTGGGGGTGATAATAAGATCATCGTGGGAGGAGATTTGCGCTGTAAGTATATTGAGCATGCCAATATCCATGTAGATGGTAATATCTATGTGGATTATATAATAGACAGTAAGGTTACCTGTATGGGGAATATCGTGTTGTCTGGAAGCAGAGAACTGATAATAGGAGGAGAAATCAAAGTACTAGGAGAACTGCTGGCAAAGGATATAGGCTCTCCAAGCGAAAGAACCACAAAGATTGAAATGATTGGTATAAAAATAATTGATAAAGATAAGATTCTTATGCTCACCAAAGAAAGAGATGAATTGAAGAAAAGGCAACAGACTATAGTCGAAAGTGCCATGAAGTTAAGTAAAAATAGAATGAGTTCAGAGGATGATATTGCGGAGAAAATAGCAATGGTAAAAAAGCAAAGCTTGATAATCAAAGATAGAATCGAATTGCTGAATAACCAAATTCATCAGTTAGAAAATGAATGGTCAATGGAATACCCAGGGTCTATAAGCTGTAAGAGAAGACTGTACCAAGGTGTTAAGATAAGCTTTGGAGAAGAACGATTTCATTTTGAACTTAATAATCTTGAGCATTGTAAAATATTTTGGTGTGACGGCAAAATTATTCAAGGTACATTATAAATGAGTGGTGAAAATCTGTACCAAGATAACATAAAACGGGGTGAGTATTTGATTAATAATTATGATGAACTTAATGATATGCATATAGACGTATTAAGAGAAATAGGAAATATCGGTGCAGGCAATGCAGCATCCGCACTGGCTGATATTTTGAACGAGAAAGTTGGAATCAGCCTTCCAAAGGTACGTATTACTGAGTTTGATACTGCGGTGAATGCTTTGGGCGGAGCGGAAACAATGACGGTTGGCGTACTGGTAAACTTCTGTGGGGATGCAAATGGAATGATTATGTTTCTGCTCAATATGAATGATGCATCAGCAATCATGAGCATACTTATGCAGGAAGACGATGAGGCGGAAGGCCAACTAAGCGAATTAAAACTCTCTGCAATAAAGGAGATAGGTAATATTTTAGCGTCTTCTTATATTAATTCAATTTCATTGTTAACAGGGCTTGAAATCCGCATTTCTGTCCCATATATGGCAATAGATATGGCGGGTGCGCTTATGAGTGTTCCAATTATTGAATTCGGTTCCATTGGAGATAAAGTTATGTTTATTGAGGAGTGCTTTTCAGTGGAAGAAAACAATTTGACAAGTAATATTATTATGTTTGCTGAGATTGAGACATTAAAAATAATTATGGAAAGATTAGGAATCAAAATATGAGTAAATTACTTATCGTTGGCATTTCTGATTACAAGCTTAGCAGGCATCCAAATGTAATAGTGACGTATGCACTTGGTTCATGTGTCGGCATTTGTCTCTATGATAATCAGACCAAAATTGGAGGATTATCCCATATAATGCTGCCTAATAGTAACATGTTTCCTAAAACAGATAATATAAATAGGAAGAAATTTGCAGATACTGCAATTCAGGATTTGGTGAAGGACCTGGTAGCGATGGGAGCAAACAGGTTTAGATTGGTAGCAAAAATTGCTGGAGGAGCTCAAATGTTTCAGATGCAGCAGGGGAGTCAAATTGGAAATATTGGGCATAGAAATATTTCCAGTGTAAAAAAGACGCTGCAAGCTCTTAGAATTCCCATAGTAGCTGAGGATGTTGGATCTAATTTCGGAAGAACTGTATATTTTAGTTTAGATACAGGAACCATGAGAGTTCAATCCCTCAATAGAAATGTGTGTGAATTCTAGATATTCAATATTATTCGAAACAAAATACAGCAAAAAGAAATAAAAAACGAGTCAGAATTGTCGCCTTAAGTTTCTTTTTTTTTATCCGATATAATATTTATAACTATACATTGCCTATAAAACTATTAATATCTATAACTTTTAATATCTGGTTGTTTAGTTGCTTATTAGTCAAATAAAAATGGTATGGTGCACATTGAAAGGAGAAAAAATCAATGTCTGAGATTTATAATGAAAAAAATGCTATGGAAGAGGATACGCAGCATGGAAGATTTCTGACCTTTTCATTAGAAGACGAGGTATATGGAATCGAGATCAAATATGTAACGGAGATTATTGGAATCCAATCTATAACCAGAGTTCCGGAGGTTCCGGATTATGTAAAAGGAATTATTAATTTAAGAGGCAAAATAATTCCAGTAATCGATGTCAGGCTTAAGTTTGGAAAAAAACCAATGGAATATGATGACAGGACTTGTATTATTGTTATAAATATTTTAGAGGTATCAGTTGGTTTGATAGTAGATAACGTTGAAGAGGTTTTAACTATAGATGATGAAGATATTGCAGCACCTCCAGGCAGTAAAACAGGATTTGAAAACAGATATATTAAAGGAATAGGCAAGGCAGGAGAAAAGGTACAGTTACTGCTTGATTGCCTAAAGCTGCTTAAAAATGACGAAATGGAAATGATTGAGGGTATAAGATAGTGGATTTCGTTTCAAAATCTGAAAACCAGGGGTCAGGAGGGTTAATATCTAATGCGGATATATCTGATAAAGTGGTAGCAATTGGAGCATCTACTGGAGGAACAGAGGCGATCCACAGCATAATTGCTGCTCTTCCTCGTGAAATGCCAGGTATACTCGTAGTACAGCATATGCCTCCTGTATTCACAGAACTATATGCACAGCGGCTCAACAACTCTTGCGAGCTTGAAGTCAAAGAGGCGAAAAATGGGGATGAAGTTAAGCCCGGGAGAGTTCTCATAGCAGCAGGAGATTATCATATGAGGCTTGCAAAGAGCAACATGGGTTACTTCGTGAAATGTTTCAGGGGAGAAAAAGTGAATGGTCACTGCCCATCTGTTGATGTACTATTTAATTCGGTGGCTGAGGTTGCAAGGGATAAGGCAGTCGGTATAATACTAACGGGTATGGGATCTGATGGAGCAAAGGGGATACTAAATATGAGGAAAAAAGGTGCTTTTACTATCGGACAGGACGAAAAATCTTCAGTAGTATATGGTATGCCTATGGCCGCGTACAATATGGGCGGGGTTATTAAACAATTACCGCTCGATAATATTGCAAAGGAATTACTTAATTATCTTTCCTTATAATTAAAACACTTAGGGGTGAGTATAAGATATATAATAATGATATGAAAAAAATGACAACCAATAATATTGACTAAACATTTTGAATAATGTTATGATGATTTCGGGCAAAATAATTAGGTGCTTCGGACAAACCTATACTTTGTAAGGTTTTTAGTAAGACCTAACTAGAGTCTGCTAAAATAAGTCAGATTCATTGATCGGAATCTCCCTGGTCAATAGACAGAGGCAATAGCAGGAGCATTGCCTTTTTTATTTTAAAAAGCTATCTAAACTTTAAATACTAAAATTTAATTAAATATATTGTAATTTCCACACCTGAACCAAGGAGGCAAGATTGTATGAAAAAAACACCCTTATATGAAAAACATATGGAACTTAAAGGAAAGTTGATCGATTTTGGTGGCTGGGAATTACCAGTGGAATACAGTGGTATAATCCCTGAACATGAAGCAGTAAGAAATGTGGCAGGCTTGTTTGATGTATCACATATGGGAGAAATAATCGTGTTAGGCGAAGATGCTGAAAAGTTTATTCAAAAGATGGTAACCAATGATATATCAGATATGGATTCAGGTCAGATTTACTATTCGCCTATGTGTTATCCAGACGGAGGAGTGGTTGATGATTTACTGATATACAAATATGATAATGAAAAATTTTTACTAGTGGTTAACGCTTCAAATACCCAAAAGGACATCGAATGGCTTCAGTCTCATCTATTTGGAAAAACAGAATTAAAAGATGTATCTGATGATTACGCACTGCTTGCCTTGCAGGGTCCGGCCGCTCAAAAAATCCTTCAGAAAATAACCAAAAAGAATTTAAATGAGATAAAATTCTTTTATTTTTGTGATAATGTGAATATAGAGGGAATCCCGGCATTCATATCTCGAAACGGCTATACAGGAGAGGACGGTTTTGAAATACTGGTGTCCTCAGGCGATGCCCCTATACTGTGGGATAAGATTATGACAGCTGGTAAAGATGAAGGATTAGTACCGGCTGGTCTCGGCGCGAGAGATACCTTGCGATTTGAGGTATGCCTTCCTCTGTACGGAAATGAGATTGATAAAGACATTACCCCGCTTGAAGCAGGACTAGGTTTTTTTGTAAAGCTTAATAAAGATGATTTTATTGGAAAAGAGGCACTTGCAGCGCAAAGATCAGAAGGCTTAAAACGCAAGCTGTGTGCATTAGAGATGATAGAAAGGGGAATTCCAAGGACGGGATATGAGGTTTTCTCGGAAGATGAAAAAATTGGGCACATCACAACCGGAAGCTATTCACCGACCTTAAATATGAATATTGGACTAGCATTATTAAATATAGAATTTTCAGAAGTGGGAACAATTGTTGAAGTAGCTGTTAGGAAAAAGCGTGTGAAGGCAAAGGTAGTAAAGAAACCATTCTATGAGAAAAGATATAAAAAGTAAGTTATTGCTGAATTACTTAGTAAATCTAATTTAAGAATGAAAGGAAAAGTAAAATGATAATAGCAGATGATTTGAAGTATACTAAGACCCATGAATGGGTAAAAGTCGAAGGAACTAAATGTTACGTGGGATTGACTGATTATGCACAGATTCATCTGGGCCAGATCGTGTTTGTGGACCTCCCTGAAGTCGGTGACGAGTTCAGCGCAGGGGATCAATTTGCAGAAGTGGAATCGGTTAAAGCGGTTTCTGAAGTATACTCACCTGTGACGGGTACTATAGAAGAAATCAATGAAGAACTTCTGGATAATCCAGCGCTTTTAAACGAAGATGCCTATGCTAATTGGCTTGTTATTATCGAAATGACTGAAGCAGCTGAAACTGACCGCTTGATGTCTCCTTCAGAATATCGTGATCTATGTGATAAATTAGATGAGGAGGCTGCACATTGACAAGATATATGGGAATAACAGATTCCGACCGTAAACACATGTTGAAGGAAGTCGGAGTGAAAACCATGAAGGATCTTTTTGCTGATGTGAGTGATAAGGTATACCTGGCCAGAAAGCTTAATATTCCTCCAGCACTCTCAGAGATGGAAGTAATAAAAAAATTGAAAAGCATGGCGGAAAAAAATTCTGACTTAGATCACTACACCTGTTTTCTAGGTGCCGGAGCATATGATCACTTTATACCTGCTGCTATTGGCCAACTGCTTTCCAGGCAAGAGTTTTACACAGCCTACACTCCTTATCAGCCGGAAATTAGCCAAGGCACACTGCAGGCCATCTTTGAGTACCAGTCAATGATTTGTGAACTGACAGGAATGGATGTTTCAAATGCTTCTTTATACGACGGCGCTACAGCGTTGACGGAAGCAGCTATGATGGCTGTAGCCACTTCCAAACGTTCGGAAATACTGATATCAGAAAATGTCCACCCTGAAAGTCGTCAAGTTTTAAAGACGTATGCCAAGTTTCGTAATTTTACTGTTAAAGAGGTAAGCAGCATAGATGGCCAAATTGATCCTAATGATTTGAGAAACAAAATAAATGACGATACTGCTGCATTTTTAATGCAAAGTCCAAACTTTTTTGGGATTATAGAAGATATTGTCTCTGCCAGTGAAATAACACATAACAATAAAAGCTTGTTGATTGTGAGTGCCGACCCAATTTCGATGGCATTATTAAAGAGTCCTGGAGAGCTCGGCGCTGATATTGTTGTTGGGGAAGGCCAAGGACTAGGCAATCCGATAAGCTATGGAGGACCGTACCTTGGATTTTTCGCGACAAAAGAGAAATGGATGAGAAAAGTGCCAGGAAGAATCGTTGGACAAACTGTGGATAAAGAAGGCCGAAGAGGTTTTGTGCTGACATTGCAAACCAGAGAACAGCATATCAGGAGAGAAAAAGCCACTTCAAATATATGCTCGAACCAAGGGCTAAATGCGCTTGCCGCAGCTATGTATATGACCCTGTTAGGAAAAGAGGGGCTTAGAGAAGTTGCCGAGCTGTCTGCTCAGAAGGCACATTATACTTATGAACAGCTATTAAAGACCGGTAAGTTCACTCAGGTATTTGATAAACCATTCTTTAAGGAATTTGCTGTTAAAAGTGAAAAGGAGATATCTGAATTAAACAGCAGACTACTCGAAGAAAAAATTATTGGCGGGTATGCTCTAGAAAACGATTATCCTTCACTAAAAGGTGGATGGCTGATCAGCGTTACTGAAAAGCGTACCAAAGACGAAATTGACTATTTTGTTAGAAAGGTGGTGGAGTAATATGAAAGAAACGCCCCTGATTTTTGAAATAAGCAAACCGGGCAGAAAAGGATATTCCTTACCTGAATGTGATGTGCCCAAACAGGATTTATCGCAGATAATAGGGAAGGATTTATTAAGAACAACTCCGCCCAATTTACCAGAAGTAAGTGAATTGGATGCAGTCCGACACTATACTAAGCTCTCCACTCGTAATCATGGAGTTGATTCAGGGTTTTATCCCCTTGGTAGCTGTACAATGAAATATAATCCGAAGATGAACGAGGTAGTTGCCGGACTTGACGGATTTAGCAAGCTGCATCCGTATCAGAATGAAAATTCAACGCAGGGAGCTCTGGAATTGATGTATTCCCTGTCTGAAATGCTTGCTGAAATAACGGGAATGGACCAGGTTTCACTTCAGCCATCTGCTGGTGCACATGGTGAATTAGCTGGCCTTATGATAATCAAGGCATACCACAATAATCGAAATGATTTTAAAAGAACAAAAATAATTGTCCCCGATTCAGCTCATGGAACAAATCCCGCATCTTCTGCAGTTGCCGGTTTTCAGACGATTGAAGTAAAGTCTGATGCTAACGGTGAGGTAGATATCGAATGTCTAAAAGAAATCATGAATGAAGAAGTTGCTGGGCTAATGCTGACTAATCCAAATACACTTGGACTATTTGAAAAAAATATATTAGAAATAGCTGAAATTGTTCATGAAAAAGGTGGACTGCTATATTATGATGGAGCAAACTTAAATGCTGTTATGGGGATAGCAAGACCCGGTGACATGGGATTTGACGTCGTACACTTGAATCTTCATAAAACCTTCAGTACGCCTCATGGGGGCGGAGGTCCCGGCTCAGGACCAGTTGGCGTAAAAGAGTTTCTAGCACCATTTCTACCTGTTCCGGTCATTACAAAGAAAGACCAGGATTATCATCTGGATTATGACAGACCACTTTCAATCGGAAAAATAAAAGCTTTCTATGGTAATTTCGGAGTGATGGTGAAAGCCTATGCCTATATTTTAAGCATGGGAGCAGAAGGTTTGAAAAATGTATCAGAGACCGCAGTTCTCAATGCAAACTATATAGCGGCAAAGCTGAAAGACGTATATCATCTTCCATATAAAAGGCTTTGCATGCATGAATGCGTACTTTCGGGTGTTCGTCAAATGAAATTGGGTGTGTCGACCTTAGATATAGCAAAGAGGTTATTGGACTTTGGATATCATCCGCCGACGGTCTACTTCCCGCTTATAGTTTCTGAAGCACTTATGGTGGAACCGACGGAATGTGAAAGCCTTGAAACTCTGGATGAATTTATCGAGGCAATGCGAACAATTGCTCGTGAAGCGGAAACGGATCCAGAAATGGTAAAAGGGGCGCCTTACACGACAGTTGTATCGCGTCTTGATGAAGCTTTGGCGGCGAGAAAACCTGTATTAAGGTGGAAAAAGGACTCGGAAAATGATTGAGACAAATTTGATGGAAAGGAACTTGGTAATCATAGGGGGAGGTCCCGGCGGGTATGTGGCAGCAATAAGGGCTGCTCAAGTAGGCATACGAGCTACGATTATAGAAAAAGATAAAATTGGAGGTACATGCTTAAATCGCGGGTGCATACCCACTAAAGCCATGTACAAGAATGCTGAGGTACTAAATTCGCTATCTGGTATGAACAAGTTTGGTATTCAATTATCAGGGTACAGCTTTGATATGACCAGCGTGCAAGAACGTAAAAATAACATAGTAAACCAGATACGAACCGGGACAGAACAACTCATAAAGGCAAATAAAATAGAGGTAATAAAAGGTGAAGCCAGGTTTATAAATAAAAATATTCTTGAAGTTGTACAACCTGAAGGTGCAGCTGTTACAATTAAAGCAGAAAATATAATCATTGCTACAGGCTCGGTTTCTCCTAATATGACGGAACCTGGTATGGACTCACCAAAAGTCATATCCAGCGATGAAGCCTTGAATCTTGATTATGTGCCAAAGAAAATGGTAATTTACGGAGGCGGCGTGATTGGAGTTGAATTTGCCAGCATTTTTGCCTCCTTCGGAACAGAAGTTACAATAATTAAATACAGACCGCGGCTGATTCGAAGCCTCGATGAAGAGGTCTCAAAAAGGCTTAGTGTGTTCTTTAAAAGAAAAAAAATAGGATTTGACATAGGAGTTAAAGTAAATGAGGTCGTGGAAGTCAGAGACGGACTTAAAATTATCACAGAAACAGAAAAAGGAGTTAAAGAATACTTATGCGACCTATTGTTGGTGGCGACTGGCAGAACTCCCAACATTGCAGGGCTTAATCTAGAATCAGCAGGGGTTGAATATAACAACAAAGGAATAATAGTAAATTCAAATTATCAAACTACCGCAAAGGGTGTTTATGCCATAGGTGATGTTATCGGTGGGCAGATGTTGGCGCACGTGGCATCAGAAGAAGGAAAGGTCTGTGTTGAGAATATTTACGGTATAAAAAGCTCAATAGATTATGATGCCATACCTTCTTGTGTGTTTTCATTCCCGGAAGTAGCAGTCGTTGGATTAACAGAAGAAGCGGCGAAGGAAAGGGGCCTGGATTATATTGTTGGTAAAGCAGTCTTTGCGGGTAATGGAAAGGCTATGACACTGGAAGAAACAGATGGTTTCATTAAAGTCATAGCAGAAAGAGTCACTCATAAGCTGTTTGGTGTTCACATCATAGGTCCCCATGCAAGCGATCTTATTCATGAGGCGGCTTTAGCCATTTCGCACGGGATGTCTATTAAACAAATCGGAGAAACAGTCCACGCACATCCAACTTTGGCAGAAGCTTTTTGGGAGGCGGTAATGAGTGCAAAAGGTGAAGCAATTCATATCTTACCTAAAAAAAAATAGATCAAAGAAAGATCGAGCATCTTCCCGCCAGGAATGCTCGGTTTAAATAAAACTCCTATTGACATTATATTCCAAATATAGTAATATTAACCTACAAAACATGACGCGTGTAGCGCTATGGGCATTAAAAGGGGTGTTTTGGAATACATTTATAAAAGAAAGGAATAAACTAATGACGGGAAAAGAAAAAGACAAGGATCGGGAAATCACATTTGAAATTGAAGAGCATTTTGGCGTAATAAATGTTTCACCTACAGGTTGGAAAAAAGAGCTTAACTTGGTTTCCTGGAATGGGCATACTGCTAAGTATGACCTCCGAGAATGGAATGAAGATCATTCTCATATGAGTAAGGGCATTACAATGGCTGAGGATGAGATCAAAGCTTTAACTAGCATTTTAAATGGATTACAAGCAAAATAACTAACTGCGGCAAAGGATAACAAAAGGAAGATACAGCAAAGTCACTCAAAGTCGCGAAGTCACGCAAAGTCACTCAAAGCCGCGAAGTCACAGCTAAAAATAAAAGGCAATATTTTATCATATTGCCTTTTACGTGTATTAAGCATAAATGGGCAAACTCCATAAAAGGATTGTCAGAGCAGCCAGGTATACATTATTACCTATTTTAATTTTAATAATTCCAACGCCTTTTCCGGATCACTTACTTTCATGATCAGCCGCGCTGTTCCAGCGTCAGAATAACCGTACATGTAGGATAGATTTATTCCCGCCCTTGAAAGGATCTGAATGTATTTATGAAGCTCACCTGGGATATCAGGGGTTTCAATACAGATAACATCAGAAATCTTTACGGAGAAGTCCTCATTCCTGAGGGCGGCAGATGCCTTATCAATATCACTTACGATCATTCTCAAAATTCCATATTCTTCAGTTTCAGCGATGCTTAAAGCGGAAATATTGATACCATTTTTATAAAGAATGCCTGTTACTTCCTCTAGCCTACCCTGCTCGTTTTGGAGAAAAACAGATAATTGTTTAATTACCATACCGGACACCTTCCTTTTAACATTAGATCCAACTCCTTTGAACCAATGTGAGAATTAATGCTTGCAAATAATCAAACATAAGCTAAACATTATTTATAGATTTTGCTAATACTACTCTCAGATTTTTCGTCTATCTATAACTCTTTGGGCTTTTCCTTCGCTTCGTTTGATTGTTTTATGTTCTACTAAGCTTATTATAACACTAATTCCCAGGACACTTTCAACTTTATCTTTAATTTTATTTCGAATATTGTTTAATTGACTCATTTCATCAGAGAAGAATTTCTCGTCAATTTCTACCTGGATCTCGAGGGTGTCCATAGTGCCTTTTCTGTCAACAATGAGCATATAATGAGGCTTTGCTTCCGGGATTTCAAGCAATACACTCTCGACCTGTGACGGGAACACATTGACTCCTCTAATGATTAGCATATCATCAGACCGTCCAAAGATTTTAGCCATTCTTACATTGGTTCTTCCGCATTCGCAAGGGGAGTAATCAAGGCTGCTTAAATCGCGGGTACGGTAGCGCAGCAGAGGCATCGCTTCCTTTGTAATTGTAGTGAATACTAGTTCTCCGGTAACCCCTGGGTCAAGCTGATTCAGTGTGATAGGGTCAATAATTTCGGGAACGAAATGATCTTCTGCGATATGTAAGCCGTCTTGGCAATCACAGTTATTTGATACACCTGGCCCAATGATTTCACTGAGACCATAGATATCATAAGCCTTAATTTTTAATCCATCCTCGATTTTCTTTTTCATTTCATAGCTCCAGGGTTCCGCACCGAACACACCGACTCGGAGAGGCAGCTCTTGGGGATCAATTCCTGCTTCTGCAATTGATTCTGCAAGATATGCGGCATATGATGGAGTACAAACAAGAACTGTACTGCCAAAGTCTTGAAGTAAAGTTATCTGTTTTGCAGTATTTCCGCCAGAGATAGGTACAACGGCGGCACCGAGTTTTTCTGCGCCATAATGAAGGCCTAAACCACCAGTAAAAAGACCATATCCGAAGGCAACTTGAACAATGTCGTTTCTTGTGACGCCTGAGCAGCATAAAGCACGGGTGACTACCTCTGCAAAGATATTGATATCTTTTCTGCTATATGCCACGACGGTAGGTTTACCTGTGGTGCCAGAAGAAGCGTGAAATCTGACAATTTCGCTTTTGGGAACAGCAAACAAACCAAAGGGATAATTATCACGCAGATCCTGCTTTGTTGTAAAGGGTAATTTGACCAAATCTTCTATAGTTTTAATGTCGCCAGGCTCCAGACCTAATGCTTGCATTTTTTTCCTATAGAACTCTACATTGTGATAGACTCGCTCTACCATATTTCTCAGACGCCTGCTTTGAAGGTCGTGCATCTGATCTCTGCTCATACATTCCATAGACTCATTCCAAATCATATTATCTTACTCCTCAATTTTATATTGTTCCTATCCGGTGATGTAACCAATTTTATTTTTCATCATATAGTAATATTAAAAATCGACCTATTTTAGTCATAAGGAGGTATTACCATATGAGTTATCGTGGTTTTGGAGGCATTGATGACAGCCTTCTCTTCTTCTTCCTGCTGCTGGTAATCATTTTCTGTCAGCCAGGTATTCTTGGTATAGGTGACAGATTTGATGACTGCCATCGCTGTTAAATAAAGACATAACCGATAATAAAAAAGGGTTTCTCGTCTCATAAGAGACGGGAAACCCGCGGTACCACTCTAATTGCTAATAAGCCACTCAGGACATAAAATCCGTATCCCGATAACGGAGGAAACCGTGCACATCTACTTTTTAGTTCAACATGCATGCTCAAGGGGGAACTTCGGTTAAACATCTGTTATCGGCTCTCATCATGCCCCGACTTTCTGTAAACATAAGAATAACTTACTTTACCCTATCATAGCATTTAAATATTTTTTAATATAAATAGCATAATAACGTGGAAAACTATATTTGTCAATAGCAATTAGAAACTATTCTTATGTGAATTTAGAAATCATTCTTCCTGAGTTACATGACGGTTTTGATTATTCCTCCTGAGTTACGTGACGGTTTCGGAAAAAGAATGAAATAGCATAGATTCCTGCTAATCCTACGAGTGCATAGATAATTCTGCTTACAATTTCATACTCCCCACCGAAAATAGTTGAAACTAGGTCATATCGGAAAAACCCGATCAGCCCCCAATTAATAGCACCGATAATAACTAAAATAAGAACTAAATTTCTCATGGATATTCACTCCTTTCTGATTATGATTATGTCCATTCACTTCAAAAAATATTCTTTTTATGATACAATTAAAGAACATGTGTGGAAATTCCAAAAAAACCCATCGATTAATTATCGTATTTTTTAGCATATAATAATGAATAAGGGAGGAATACGGCTGATATGGATGTCAACATTACAGTAATAACGGGTCCGCGGGAGAAACCTGTCGAAAGAACAGTAAAAAAAGGAACAACAATACAAAGTCTGGCGGAAGAATATAAAAACCTTCCATATACGGTTTTAGCTGCAAAGGTAAATAATAAAATAACTGAATTGACAAGGACGATTGAATGTCCCGGTTGCATAGAATTTTTGGATATGAGATCACAAGCCGGATTTCTTATTTACCAAAGAAGCTTGTCACTGCTTTATATGAAGGCAATAAATGATGTTATGGGCAAGGCTTCTGTACTTATTGAGAATTCACTAAACAAAGGTTTATATACAGAAATAAATGAGCGGGGTTCAGTAACCGCCAAACAGGTAAAAGAGATTGAAGCGAGGATGCGTGAACTCGTAGAACTGGACATCCCCTTTATAAAGGAACATATGAGTAGAGAAGATGCTTTTCGCGTACTTATAGCTGAGGGCTACAAGGAAAAAGAAAGGATGCTTAAAAAATCAGAAGTTCAGATTCTTCCTTTTTATTCTTTAGATGGATTTCGAAATTTCTTCTACGGTCAAATGGTACCTTCTACCCGTTATATCCCTTATTTTGAATTGAGAAAGTATCGAAGCGGAGTCTTGCTTAGATTTCCCCATCCGTCACAGCCTAATAAGATACCTCCCTATGTAGACGAAATACAGCTATATAAGGTATTCCGAGAAGCAAAGCTATGGTCAAAACTCATGCAGATTTCTTATGTAGGGGATCTTAATGAGACAATTGAAAGCGGTGAATATAAAGAGGTTATACAGATATCTGAAGCGCTTCACGAAAAGAAAATTGCACAGATTGCTGACATGATTGCGAAGAAGAAGAAGAGAATAATATTAATTTCAGGACCTTCTTCCTCTGGTAAAACCACTTTTTCGAAAAGGTTGATTATCCAGCTTAGAGTTAACGGACTGAAACCGCTTTATGTTGGCACCGACGATTATTTTTTAGAACGTCATCAGACACCAAAAGATGAGCATGGAGAGCCAAACTATGAAGATATAGTCGCACTGGATATCGAACTCTTTAATAGTGATATGAATAGGCTCCTTAAAGGAGAAACAGTTGACATGCCGACTTTTGATTTCGTGAATGGTACAAAGATATTTGGGAAGAGAATCGCAAAGGCTGAGGAGGGACAGCCAATCATTATCGAGGGAATCCATAGCTTAAATAAGAAGCTTACCGAGTATATCCCAGATGAAGAAAAATTTAAAATATATATCAGTCCACTGACACAATTGAGCATTGACGAGCATAACAGAATACCGACTACTGATGCAAGAATGATCCGAAGGCTGGTAAGAGATTATTTGTTTAGAGGTAGTTCAGCGCAGGAAACTATTCAGTCATGGCCAAAAGTCAGAATGGGAGAGGATAAAAATATTTTCCCATATAACGGTGAAGCAGATGTTTTTTTCAACTCTGAGCATATATATGAACTGTCAGTTTTAAGAAAATATGCAGAACCGTTACTTCTGAAAATCACACAAGAGGAACCAGAGTACGGAGAAGCAATCAGAATTCTAAAATATCTGCAGTATTTTAAAATCATTGAAGACGATACAGTTATTGCAAAAAATTCAATTTTAAGAGAATTTATCGGAGGCAGCATATTCGTATAAACAAAGGAATATTGCTTTTCATAGAATTAATTGATTTAATTAAATGGATTCTAACCATGATATAACTTGAGCTAGAATGAGTAATTGTCAAACTCAGTATAAATATAAAAATCGTATGAGAGAAGTAAAATGACAAAGGAGGTAAAAATAATGAAGGACTTAAAAGGGACTAAAACACTGAAAAATCTGATGGAGGCTTTTGCAGGTGAATCGATGGCAAGAAATAAGTATTCATACTATGCTTCCAAGGCCAAAAAAGAGGGATATGAGCAGATTGCTGCCATATTTGCAGAAACTGCAGAAAATGAAAAGGAACATGCTAAGTTATGGTTTAAACTGGCTCATGGAATAGGGACAACTGCTGAAAATTTGGAAGATGCAGCTGAAGGTGAAAACTATGAATGGACCGACATGTATGCAAGAATGGCCCAAACTGCAAGAGAAGAAGGTTTCCCTGAAATTGCTGCCCAGATGGAGGGTGTTGCAAAAGTTGAAAAAGAACATGAGGAAAGATATCGAACATTAAAAAAGAATATCGAAGAAGGTAAAGTCTTTGAAAGGGATGACGTTGTTGAATGGAAGTGTGCAAACTGTGGCTATGTATATACCAGCCAAAAGGCATATGAAAAATGTCCGGTATGTTTGCATCCAAAGGCATATTTTGAATTGAGGGTTAAAAACTATTAATTACATATTCAATTGCTTGTAATACAAATATATAATAAATTACTTGCATTCAGATAATACAAAATAAATTGCTTGTAATTACAATACAGATTATAAAAATAAAAAGTAGAATTAAGAATATGTAAACTGGCAAAAAATATTTGAAAGGGAGGCACTTATAGTGTCCCCTTTTCTGTTTAAGGAGATATTATTCCTATAACTTAGAACTCTTTTATGTTAAAATGAAAAAGAATAAAATGAAAGATTTAATGGGGAGTTTTATGGACTATTTAGACAAGCTTAATCCTCAGCAGAAAGAGGCTGTTATACATAAAGAAGGACCTATGCTGATCCTCGCCGGCGCAGGAAGCGGTAAAACCAGCACTATGACACATAGGATTGCTTATTTGATTAAAGAAGAGGGTGTTTCCCCGTATAATATTCTTGCGGTTACTTTTACTAATAAAGCTGCAAAAGAAATGAGAGACAGAGTAGAAGAGCTTATCGGGGAAGGAATAAATATGTGGATACTTACCTTCCATTCTGCATGCTTGCGAATACTTAGGAGACACGCGGAATGTATAGGATATAATAACGACTTTGTTGTCTATGATCCTACAGATCAGAAGGTTGTCATGAAGAATTGCATGAAAGAACGTAATGTAGATGAAAAAAAGTATAACCCTGCTTACGTTCTAAGTATTATTAGCGATTGCAAGGAAAAAGGCATAAGTCCGTCTGATTTCGCAAAACGCAATGATTTAGATTTTAAAAATAAGATAATTTATGACCTTTATTTAGCTTATGAATCGGTACTGAAGAAGAATAACGCTATGGATTTTGATGATTTGATTCTAAAAACGGTGGAAATTTTTGAATCAAATGAAGAGATACTTGCTTATTATCAAAATAAATTTCGTTATATCATGGTAGACGAATACCAGGATACAAACTATATGCAGTATCTTTTCGTTAAGTTACTGGCGAAGGCACATAACAACATCTGTGTTGTTGGAGACGATGACCAGTGTATTTATCAGTGGAGAGGTGCTGACATCAGGAACATTCTAAATTTCGAAAGAGACTTTAAGAATGTAAAGGTTATCAAACTCGAACAAAATTATCGTTCATACGGAAACATTTTGGAGGCAGCCCATTCAGTAATTGAAAATAACAAGGGCAGAAAGCGAAAGAAGCTTTGGACGAATAAGGAAAAGGGCGAGAAGATAAAATATTATAGGGCGGACAATGAAAAAGATGAGGCGCGGTATATAGCACAAGAGATTGATCGGCTGCATTCCAGAGAATTACCCTACAGCAGCTTTGCAGTGCTGTATCGCACAAATGTCCAGTCCAGAACTTTTGAAGAAGCCTTCCTGGCAAGACAGATTCCCTATAGGGTTTTGGGCGGAACCAGGTATTATGATCGGAAAGAAATCAAGGATATTATGGCTTATATGCGCTTGGTTCAGAATACAGCGGACGATCTAAGTCTGGCAAGGATAATAAACGAGCCCAAACGTGGCATTGGGGAAAAAACACTAGAAAAGCTAAGAGCATTAGCCTCTGTTAGAAATGAAAGTTTATTTGATATCCTTACAGATAATGAAGTCGTAGAAGGGCTTCCCTCTAAAGCAGCAGAAGGTGTACGGGATATGATTGCTGTAATCTGGAAATTCAGCCAAGAAAAAGATAATCTAAAGGTTTCCGACATTTATGATGGACTGCTTGTAAAAACGGGATACCTAAAAAACCTTGAAATGCAGAACACCGTTGAGTCTGAGGGAAGAATTGAAAACTTGTTAGAATTCAAATCAGTTATCTATGATTATGAAAATGAAGATCCCCAGCTAAGCCTGTCTGAATTTATGGAAAAGATTGCTTTGCTAGCTGAAATCGATAACCATAATGCCGATGAAAATGCGGTGGTACTAATGACTCTACATAGTGCCAAAGGTCTAGAGTTTCCAGTGGTATTCATGCCGGGTATGGAAGACGGTCTGTTCCCGGGATGGAGGGCTTTTGAAAAGTCTGATGGTATTGAAGAGGAGCGAAGATTATGTTATGTGGGGATGACTAGGGCTATGCGGAGACTATATTTGACTAGTGCCGAATATCGCACATTGTATGGAAAAACCAATTACACAAAGGAATCTCAATTTTTAATTGAACTGGACAAATCACTGGTAGAAGGGGATGCGATATATAAAAGCAACACAACGTCAGACAGAAATTCGAGATTTAGCCAAGGCAGTGGAAATGATGGATATTCTAATCCCGAGATTTTCCGACCTTTTGAACAATTGAAATATATAAAACAAAATAAGATGGCTGAATCCTCCGGTGGTGATAAGAACCTCGATTTAAAGGAAGGCGATAAAATCAGCCACAGTAAATTTGGAGAGGGTCTCGTTCTTTCTGTAAAGGGAAACATTTTGAACGTGGTCTTTGACTCGGTAGGCGTGAAGCTGCTTGCAAAGAATATAGCCCCTATAAAGAAAATATAGAACAATAGCAAGAACAATCAAGGGCAATAGCAAGAACAATCAAGAACAGCAGCATAACATAAACAATCAAGAACAATAGCATAGAACGACAGATTGCTTTTATTGAGGAGAGAATATGAGTGATAAGCTTGAAATAATGAAGGAAAAGGTCAGGCTATTAAATGAAGCGGCGAAGGCATATTATCAGGAAGACCGTGAAATCATGCCAAATATAGAGTATGACCAGCTTTATGATGAACTTGTTGAATTGGAAAAAGAGACCGGAATCGTACTGTCCAACAGTCCAACTGTTCGAATAGGTTATGAGATATTAAGTGAATTACCGAAGGAAATTCATGAGAAAAGGATGCTATCCTTGGATAAAACTAAAGACATAGGGGTCTTAAAGAGCTGGCTGGGGAAAGAAACGGGATTGCTTTCGTGGAAGTTGGACGGGCTTACTATCGTTTTGACCTATGAAGGCGGTAAATTGAAAAAAGCTGTAACCCGCGGAAATGGAGAAGAGGGTGAGGTCATTACTAACAATGCCAGGGTTTTTGCCAACTTGCCTCTCACTATTGCCTATAAAGGTAACCTGGTCTTAAGAGGAGAAGCGGTGATCCGCTACTCGGATTTTTACAGGATAAATCAAGAAATTGAAGACGTGGAATTAAGATATAAGAACCCCCGAAATCTATGCAGTGGTTCAGTAAGGCAGCTGAATAACAGGATAACTGCGGAGAGAAATGTCAACTTTTTTGCTTTCTCCGCCGTAAAGGCAGATGATGTAGATTTCAACGATTCAAAAAATGCGCAGATGTTATGGCTGAAAGGTCAAGGCTTTGATGTAGTTGAATATAAGATGGTCGACTCCTCAAATATTGAAGAGACTGTATCTTGGTTTGAAGACAATATAAGTAAGAATGATCTCCCTTCTGATGGTTTAGTTCTGACGCTGGAGAATATCTCATACGGTGAATCCCTTGGTTCTACTGCAAAATTTCCAAGAGACTCTATAGCTTTTAAGTGGCGCGATGAAATAAAGGAGACAAAGCTGCTGGATATCGAGTGGAGTGCGTCCAGAACAGGCCTGATTAATCCTATCGCTATTTTTGAACCAGTTGAGCTGGAAGGGACAACGGTCAGCAGGGCAAGTGTCCATAATTTAAGTATCATGGAAGGACTGGAACTTGGAATCGGTGATATCGTAGAGGTTTATAAAGCAAACATGATTATACCGCAGATTTCTGAAAATCTCACAAGGAGCGGACCTGTTAAAATTCCTGACAATTGTCCCGTATGCAAGAAGAATACGACGATTCGGCATGAAAACGGAGTTAAAGCTTTGTATTGTACTAATGAAGAATGTCAAGCAAAGCATATTAAATCCTTTACTCATTTCGTCAGCAGGGATGCTATGGGAATTGATGGATTGTCGGAAGCTACTATCGAGAAATTCATCGGAAAGGGTCTAATTAAGGAATATGCAGATATCTTCAATATTGAGCAGCATAGAAATGAAATTATCAACATGGAAGGCTTTGGTGAAAAATCTTTTAAAAACCTTTTGGCTTCTGTAAATAAAGCAAGAAAAACAAATTCAGTGAGACTGCTATATGGTTTGGGAATTCCTAATGTGGGTCTATCAAACGCGAGAAATATTTGCCGGTATTTCCATAACGATTGGAATGCCATTGAAAACGCTGAATATGACCAGTTAATACAAATTGACGGAATCGGCGATATTATGGCTAAAGCCTATGTAATATTTTTCCAAAAACAAAAAAATAAGACTATCATTAAAAACTTACTTCAGGAAATAGAATTTGAGATACAAGAGCCGCCATTGCAAAATATCGAGCAGATCTTTGAGGGTTTGAACTTTGTTCTTACCGGCACTGTCAAACATTTTAAAAACAGGGATGAGTTAAAGAAAACTATAGAGTCAAGGGGCGGCAAGGTCACAAGTGCTGTTTCTAAGAATACAGACTTTGTTGTAGCAGGAGAGAGTGCGGGAAGCAAACTTACAAAGGCGCAGGAGCTGGGTATTAGTATTATTGATGAACAGGAATTATTAGAAATGATGAGGTAAACAAAATGATCAAAAAAATTATGTTGCATGTAGAGGGAATGTCATGCTCACATTGCGTAAATGCAGTAAATGGTGCGGTAAGCAGCCTGAACGGAGTATTAAATGTAAATGTAGAGCTGGAAGAAAAAGCAGTAATTGTTGAGTATGATGATGATAAGATTACGCTTGACAGTATTAAAGAAGCTATTGAAGACCAAGGTTATGAGGTATCTTAAAGTAGCAAAAAGTGGAAATTCAAAAATTACTTTCATTCAATACTGAAGAACTGAACTATAAAATTTTCTATAGTCGATAATTTTCTACAAATGCGTTATAATGTATTGCATATATAATATTTTGAAACGAGGTAGATATGATGATTAATAAAGTATGGGCTGTTTATTTTAGTGCGACGGGAACTACTGAAAAGATAGTCACAAAAATTGCAAAAACTGTTGCACAAAAACTTGGAATAGAATATGGAACTCGTGATTTCACATTACCTGTTTCAAGAGCCGAGAATTTGAAGTTTAATGCGAACGATTTGGTTATTTTCGGCACACCCGTGTATGCCGGCCGTGTACCGAATTTAATGTTAAAATACCTCGCAACTATTGAGGGAAATGATGCTATTGGTGTCCCTGTAGTTTTGTACGGAAACAGAAATTATGACGATGCTTTGATAGAATTAAGGGATATTCTTGAAAAAGGGAAAATACATACGATAGCAGCAGCAGCCTTTATTGGGGAACACTCATTTTCTTATACGCTGGCGAAGGACAGGCCGGATGCTGATGATATGAAGCTTGCAGCTGAATTTGCCGAAAAAATAGCAGATAAAGTAAAGTCAATTGAGGGAACTATACCAGAAAAGCCCGTCGATGTGAAAGGGATACCAGAGCCTTACAGAGGGTATTATCAACCCAGGGACCGAACAGGAAATCACATTGATATAAGAAAGGTGAAGCCTCTGACTAACGATGATTGCATTGATTGCCTTATTTGTGCAGAAGTGTGTCCAATGGGCGCCATCAGCTTTGAAAATGTCAGGGAAGTTGTAGGTATCTGTATCAAATGCGGTGCTTGCATCAAAAAATGTCCGGTGCAAGCAAAATATTATGCAGATGAAGGTTACCTATACCACAAGCAAGAATTGGAAGAAGAATATACGCGCAGGGCTGAACCGGAATTTTTTATATAGTCTGGTGATTCGGTGAGGTGAAAAATGTTAAAGTCAGGCAAGCTGGACAGCAGGCTACTCGAAGAAATCGTGTTCAAGAATATTAAATTTAAGAGACCAGAGGTTATTACGCGTCCCGGTATCGGTGAAGATTGTGCTGTGGTGGACTTTGGTTCTTATGAATGTGTTTTATCGACTGATCCCATAACAGCGGCAGTAGGGGATATCGGCAGACTTGCTGTGCATATCTCTTGCAACGATATTGCTTCCAATGGAATAGAGCCATTGGGGATACTACTGACATTAATGCTTCCTGAAGGTACTACAGAAGAACAGGTAGAGATGATCATGAAACAAGCAGCAGAAGTTTCAGAGGAACTGGGCGTGGAAATAATCGGTGGTCATACAGAGATCACTACGGCAGTTACAAAGCCAGTCATTGTATCCACTGCTATTGGCAGAGGGGAAAAAAGGGATACACAGCATAAAGTAAATATGAAGCCTGGCGATTATATCTTGATGACTAAGCAAGCAGGGATGGAAGGAACGGGAATAATTGCCCAGGATTTTGGGGAAGAGTTAACAGGGATACTTACTGAGGATGAATTTCAGGCAGCAAAGGAAATGCTGGATCAGGTCAGTGTTGTGAAGGAAGGAGTCATCGCAGGCAAGATTGGAACTGTAGGAATGCATGATATCACAGAAGGCGGGGTTTTAGGCTCTGTTTGGGAAATGTGTGATGCAGCCAAAACTGGAGCTGAAGTGTGGGTCGACCAAATCCCCGTTAGCGATATAACCAAAAAGATTTGCGATCATTTTGATATTGACTATCTGAGACTTATATCAAGTGGCAGCATGATGATAATGGTGCGCCCCGAGGTTAAGGAACGGATGATGGATGCGCTGCGAAATGCCGGGGTGCCGGTTGCCTGTATTGGTAAAATAAATGAGCTGAAAGCGGGGTTCTATATGGTAATTGGAGACGAAAAGGTAGAGATTGATCCACCTTCAAGCGATGAATTGTACAAGGTAATTTCCAGAAGTATCTTGTAGCATTGATTAATACAGCGGCAATACTAGCGTATTGAACAACTCGAAAATTACGCTACCAGAAAAATGGCATTGACATTATACTATAATGTAAATATAATTAAGGATGCTGAAAAGTGCTTTTTAGTAGCTTCGCCTGACATGGTTTGGGTCCTGCGCAATAAGAATCTGCGAACCTCGTCAGGTCCGGAAGGAAGCAGCGATAAGTGGAATCTCTTATGTGCCGCAGATAAGCCTTCTCTATGTCCGCGAAGCTATTAAAGAGCACTTTTCTAACTAAGAGAATCTACAAAGGCAAATTTTATCCTTTCTGAGTCATTTATCAATCCCTAAATATGGTAATAGGTGGAGACAAAACATGTATACATCTCTATATCGTTCATTTCGGCCAGAAACTTTTGAAGGGATTCTTGGTCAGGAGCATATCGTAAAAATATTAAAAAACCAATTAAAAAACGGTACTACAGTCCATTCATATCTATTTTGCGGAACCAGAGGTACAGGAAAGACGTCTACAGCCAGAATTTTAGCAAAGGGGATGAATTGTCTTGCTGAAAGAGAGGAGAGACCTTGTGGTATCTGTGCAAATTGTATAAGCATCAGGGAAGGCGTTTTTATAGATGTTATTGAAATAGATGCGGCATCCAACAATGGAGTGGATAATATAAGGGAACTTAGGGAGAGCGTAAAATATCCGCCAGCAGCAGGTCGCTGCAAGGTGTATATCATTGATGAGGTTCATATGCTGTCCACAGGAGCTTTTAATGCGCTACTTAAAACATTGGAAGAACCACCGGAAAATATAATGTTTATCCTGGCTACTACAGAATCACAAAAGCTGCCTGCAACTATACTTTCTAGATGCTTAAGGTTGGATTTTAAACGTGTCCCAGAAAAGACAATGCGGCAGGGTATGAGGGATATTTGCAGTAAGATTGATGTAAAGATCTCTGACGCAGCACTGGGGCTTATTGCGTCTAATGCGGATGGTTCAGTCCGAGATGCATTGAGTCTGCTGGAGCAATGTATTTCCTCAGGAGAAAAATCAGTAACAAGGGAACACGTCATTGAAATCCTTGGGACTGCAGGTGAAGAGGTGTTTATTGAAATGACCAGCATGATTGCTAATCATCAGGTTACGGATGCCTTATTGCTCCTTGACAGAATTATTTCAGATGGAAAAGATGTGAGGCAGTTTATTAAAGATTGGATCGTACACTTTAGAAGTCTGATGATGACAAAGTTCATAAGGAATCCCGAAGACATTCTCAATATGTCAATTGAAAATATCGAACGGATTCGTAAGCAAAGCGAAAAGATTGATCTATCCTTTATCAACGAATGCATCATTAAGCTTTCCCAGACACTGTCTGAGGCAAAATGGTCAACTCAGCCAAGAATCTTACTGGAACTATGTATCGTGAAGCTTGCAACGGATCAGACCGTTGCATATCCTAGTGAGGCAAAAGAAAAAGCAACCGATAGTGTTATAAGCCAAAGTGCAAAGAAAATGGCGAGCTATAATAATTCCAAGAGAACTGACAATGAGGACAAAAATGAAATCCTGCAGCAGGCTGAAACAGAAATAATCGGTGAAGAATTACAACAAACTGTAACAAATATTAAACAGCATAATACTGCAACAGATATTAAGAAAGACGTTTCTATTGATTATGATAAATTATGGTATACTATCTTTGAAGAAGGAGAATCACGTAAAGGCAGCTTTAACTTACTTCGCTTGGGAGCTGTATTAAAAAGGATTGACGATAATAGCTTTACAGTTGAAGCATCGAATGAGACAATTTTATATTATGTAAAGGAAAACGCACCCGAGTTGGAGGCGCTTATGGAAAAACATGTAGGAAAAAAGCTTCGTTTGGAATGCTGCATGGCAGATGATGGTAAGCAACAGGAGAAAAAAAAGACCGCCGAAGAGTTGGCAGATGAAATAGAAAACAAGTTTGGTATTCAAATAGATGTGCTATAGGAGGATTTAATATGGGTAAAGGAATGAGGGCAGGTAAAAAAAAATCTAGTCTAGGCGGAGCAGCAAATATGCAGAAACAGCTTCAGCAGGTGCAGATGATGCAAAAAAAGATGGAAGAAATTCAGGCAGAACTTGAGACAAGAGAAATTGAAGCAACTGCAGGTGGTGGCGCCGTTAGCATTACTGCCAACGGTAAAAAGGAAATAGTCAAAGTTATTATTAAGCCTGAGGTCGTAGATCCCGACGACGTTGAAATGCTTCAGGATCTGATTCAGGTAGCTACGAATGAAGCACTGAGACAGATTGAAGAAATGACTCAGAATGAAATGGAAAAATTAACCGGCGGATTATCTATTCCCGGAATAATATAGCGAGACGAAGTATGAAGCATTATGCTAAGCCATTAAACAATTTAATCAGTGAATTGTCCAAGCTGCCGGGAATTGGAGGAAAAACCGCACAGAGACTTGCATTTCATATTTTATCGCAGGAAGATAAAGATGCACTTGCACTTGCAGATGCGATTATGCAAGCAAAGAAGAATATGAGATACTGTTCGATATGCGGCAATCTGACAGATATAGATCCTTGTAGTATATGCAATGATTCTACAAGAGATCATAGCGTAATCTGCGTGGTAGAAAGTCCCCGTGATGTAAGTGCTATGGAAAGAATTA
The DNA here is from genome assembly GCA_012838265.1 of Clostridiales bacterium. GTDB lineage: Bacteria > Bacillota > Clostridia > Peptostreptococcales > Anaerovoracaceae > Anoxybacterium. The sequence goes on along the minus strand of DUPP01000110.1, from coordinate 6,316 downwards.
AAGAGTTTCACGGTCTATATCACGTTTTACATGGTTCGATTTCTCCGATGGATGGCATAGGACCTGATGACATCAATTTAAAACAGCTAATTATAAGGTTGCAAAATACTGATGTCAATGAAGTGATTCTCGCTACCAATCCTAATATTGAAGGAGAAGCTACAGCCATGTATACGGCAAGGCTGATAAAGCCCTCTGGTATAAAGGTGACGAGAATTGCTCATGGTGTGCCTGTAGGAGGAGATTTAGAATATGCCGATGAGATTACCCTTTCAAAAGCAATGGAAGGCAGAAGAGAATTGTAAACAGGCTTACCATAGCTTTGAAAAAATGTTATCATATTTTTCGGATAGTAGTCAGCCATGGAGTTTCATCCATGGCTGGCTGTTTCTTTATGGTCTAAATCCAAACCTTTACTTTTTGCTAATTTAAGTAAATAAGTATATTTAGCTTTTCTTGCCAGTACATCATAAATAGTATAATCGATTAAGTCAGGGTCTATGACCTCGTGAAACATTGCTTCAGCTCTTTGCCAATCAGAATGGGCTGCTTTGATAGAACTTATTAGTTTCTCATCCTCCGTTTGAGGATATGGAACATTCAGAATCTGATGGTATATCTTGCTGACCGTGCCTGCGATTCCTTCAAGCGGCAGATGCATATGCCTCACATCCTTTCGTTAAGTTCTCAATTCTATTCTATTCCTAAAAAACATAAATTATACAATGGGGGTGTAATTAATATGGATATGAGTACAGAACTCGGGATATTACTTGCGTATGCATTGGGTATCTTTGCCCTTTATGTAGTAGGATATATGTTTTTGGTTCCGCTCAAAATCTTACTTCGGCTGGTAATAAATAGTATAGCAGGAGCCATTTCGATTATTCTGATAAACTGTATAGGCTCCTTTTGGGGGATACATATCTCCCTTAATATTCTATCAGCCGTGATTGTAGGCATATTAGGAGTACCCGGAGTTATCTTGCTTGCAGTCTATAACTATTGTATGTAGGAACCGGTAACCCCTAGGGTATTACAAATGCCTGACGTCAAATGCTTAGTATCAAAAGAATTTAAAAAGAGAGGACAAGCATGGATACTTATTAGGTATATCGTTCTATATTTATTAGGTATATCTTAGGTATATCGTTCTATAATGGATAGGACTATAGCCACTTTTTTCTAATAATGTATTATTAGAAATATCGCGAATAAAATTATTTTTAAATTAGATAAATTTACTATTGCCGATTTATTAAAAATTTAATAGAATTGGATTATTTGATAGTACCAAATAATTCGAAGGAGGAAAATATTAATGAGCGATATTAAGAAGCAGACTTCACCTCTTGAAGTAGGCGAGCATGGTCTGAAAAAACACGACCTTAAGGTTTCTACGGTCGTATTTATGATCTTTTGCCTCTGTGCTGCCGGTGCTTATGGCATAGAAGAAATGATACCTGAATCAGGTGCTGGTCTGACTCTTGTAATGCTTATCGTATTACCTTTTGTCTGGAGTATACCTCTTGGACTTGTTGCAGCGGAACTGGGATCAGCCAGACCGCAGGAAGGCGGATATTATAGATGGGTGCAGGAAGCTTGCGGGGAGTTCTGGGGTTTTCAGGCAGGATGGTGGAGAACCATATCCATTTATATTGATAATACTCTTTATGTCATCCTTGCAGGAGCTTATCTGGCTAATGCTTTTGATCTGAGCTGGGAAGCGGAGATGGTCTTTAAAATTGCGATGATCCTTGTGTTTACATATATAAACATACGGGGAATAAAAGATGTCGGCATTGTAAGCACTATACTGTCTGTTTTAGTAATAGGAGCATTTTCACTGGTTGCTATCTGTGGTTTTATGAACTGGAATCAAAATCCATTTATACCTTTTACTGCAGATGGCGAAATCATGGGAGTGGCCGGGATTGCTCCTGTGGATTGGGTTTATTATATCGGTATGGGAATTGCTATTGGCATGTGGATGTATGCCGGATATGAATCCATGTCTACTGTAGCAGGAGAGGTTAAAAATCCTCAGGTGATACCTAAAGCAACACTGATAACGATTCCTCTTATTATGGCTGTTTACATTTTTCCAACAATGGGCGGACTTGCATCTGTCGGTGATTGGGCAAACTGGGGTACGGAGCCAGGGTCAGTCGGTTATGCTGACGTTCTGGTTCAATATTGGCATCCTATATTTGGGATTATATTTGCAATTATTGCGGTTATAGCTCAATGCTCAATATACAATACATATATAGCATCCGGATCAAGAGGCTTCTTTGTCTTGGCAGACGATCATCTGGCACCTCCAATTCTGGTGAAATGCGATGCAAAACACGGTGTGCCATATGTTTCAGTCATTACTGTTGCCATAGTAAATATTATTTTATGCCAATTTGCTTTCACAACTATCGTTGTTGTGGATGTGTTCCTGCTGGTATCCTCTTATGTGATGATATTTATTTCGGCGTTGATCCTCAGGAAGAAGATACCTAATGAGGAGTTTAAATTCAAAATACCCGGCGGGTACGGTTTCTTAGTCATTCTTTGTGTTGTTCCTTGTTTAATAGCATTTTGCTCTTACTTTATCAACGGAACAGAGTTCTTCATAGGCGGAATGCTAGGAATCATTTCTGGTCCTATTTTATATATAATATGGAAAAGGATGTACGGAGGTCTTGCCAAGAAGGATCCCGTCAAATACCCAGTCAATTCAAAAACCGGACTTGCAGTAGGAGATATGAAGAGGATTTCATCCATATTTTTAGGTCTTGCAGCCATGGGTGGGATGGCACTTCTCTGGCTGCCATGGTTTGAAGGGGAGTGGGGTCCCGATTATTATCTTGAAAAGTATGAAAAAGGTTTTTTCAGTAACTTTGATGGTATGATTAACGCTATCCAGACCTGCTCCATCTTGTTCGTAGTAATAGGAATAGTTTGCGCTCTTATTGCGGTGAAGGTTGAACCTAAAAAATAAAAAGACTTGTTATTTTAGAATACCCAGAGTATAATGGTGTTATTATAGTAAAAAGATCTGGAATCGACAAAAATCGGCAAAAGATTGCAGACGAAATTTTATAGCTAGTATGGATTGACTAAACGTTTAGTGCAATGTTTTGCTGTTTTTTTAACAATGATTCTGGAAAAAGGAGGATTGAATTGAGCACTATTCTATTTCTGATTGTATTTCCGTTCATTGTGGCTCTGGCTCTTTTAGTTCTCAAGACTGATGCGGCAAGAGATATAATAGTGAAGGTGTCTTCGATATTAATCGCGGCAGGTTCTATTTATCTCGCAGTGCAATACTTTGACTCAGGGGGAGAGTTTTTCGAGTTCGGAAATGAAACGGTGAGCACCTTTATGTTAGGTATCGAAGTTGTTCTCGCTGTTTTGATCTTTTATTTGGGTATCAAGTATAAGAAGTATCTAGCCTCGGTTCTTGTGGCTATACAGACACCACTAATGGTGTGGTTTGAATTAGGTACCGGACACGGTATAACTGTTCTAAACAATATGTATGTTGACAGGCTTTCAATCATTATGGCACTGATTATAGGTGTAATAGGAACCTTGATTTGCTGGTATTCAATAGGGTACATGAAGGATTTTCAAAAACATCATCATGAAGAGCCTGACAGAAGACCTTGGTTCTTCTTCCTGATGTTCTTATTCCTCGCTGCAATGTTTGGAATTGTTTTCTCCAACAACTTGGTATGGTTGTATTTCTTCTGGGAGATAACTACTCTTTGCTCCTTCTTCCTTATTGGATATACAAAAACGCAGGAGGCAATCAACAATTCTTTCAGAGCCCTAATCATGAACTTGTTGGGTGGTATAGGGTTTGCTCTGGCTATCGTTGTATTGGGTAACTTCTATGGAACCTTGGAACTTAACCAAATGCTCGCACTGGGTGCAGGAATCAGTATGGTTTTACCTGCTTGCCTGCTTGCATTCGCAGGTATCACAAAAGCTGCTCAGATGCCTTTCAACAGTTGGCTGCTTGGAGCCATGGTCGCACCGACACCTACTTCAGCATTACTTCATTCATCCACCATGGTAAAAGCTGGTGTATTCCTAATCGTAAAGCTATCACCAATACTTGGCTGGAACCTTGCTGGTATTATGGTAATGATGGTAGGAGGAATCACATTCTTGATGACATCATTTGCAGCAATTTCACAGAGCAATGCTAAAAGGGTACTGGCTTATTCAACTGTAGCAAACCTCGGTTTGATTGTGGCTTGTGCAGGAATCGGAAGCTATGCTGCTGTTTGGGCGGCTATCATGTTGATCATATTCCACGCTGTTACAAAATCACTGCTATTCCTGTGCGTTGGTACAGCGGAGCATAACATAGGAAGCAGAGATATTGAAGATATGGATGGTTTGTTTGGCAGAATGCCAAGACTAGCCACATTTATGATAGTAGGTATCGCAGGAATGTTCCTTGCTCCTTTTGGAATGCTAATTTCAAAGTGGGCTGCAATGAAAGCATTTGTGGATTCAGGAAACTTCCTGCTTGTTATGATTATTTTATTTGGAAGTGCTGCAACATTGTTTTACTGGACCAAATGGATGGGTAAAATGGTCGCAATAATGGCGAAGAGAGAGAACATCCAAAGCAATGTGCACAAAGAAGAATGGCTTGTACTTACTTCGCTTACAGCACTTACTGTTTTAATTTGTTTAATATTCCCGTTAATGTCTACTTTCGTTATTGTTCCCTATTTACAGACAATTTATTCTTCTGTTGCAACTTTGGCATTATCCTCAAGTAACATGTATATCATGTCAGCAATGCTTGCACTGATCGTGCTACTGCCATTGTTGTTCTACGGAAAGTCAAATAAAAGAATCGTTCCTCTTTATATGGCAGGCGTCAATCTTGATGATCTGACTTATAGAGGCTCCATGCAAAAAGATGTAACAGTATCATTGAGAAACTGGTACATGGAAGATTATTTTGGGGAAAAGAGAATGAACATTATCGGTGACATCGCTACTGTAGTGGTATTGATAGTTACCTTTGCATTATTACTAGGGGGGGTGCTGTAAATGAATTTAACAACAAGCATCATCGGCATCGTAGCGTATCTGATACTTGCACCTATTGCCGGAGGATTACTGGCTGGAATAGACAGAAGAATTTCTGCGAGAATGCAGGGAAGATATGGCCCTCCGATTCTTCAGCCGTTTTATGACTTTTTTAAATTATTAGAAAAAGAACCTATTACAGTTAACAAGGTTCAAGATTTCTATGTCAATTGCTTTTTGATATTTATCATAATCACAGGAGCTATATTCTTTGCAGGAGGGGATTTGCTGCTTTTCATTTTCACACTGACATTGGCTAGCATTTTCCTTGTTGTCGCTGCATTTTCATCCAATTCTCCTTATGCACAGGTCGGTGCAGAAAGAGAACTTCTACAGATGATGGCATATGAACCGATGGTACTGCTTACAGCGATAGGATTCTATATGGTAAACGGAAGCTTCAACGTTTCGGATGTTGTGACTTCTGATGTTATGGGAATAGTATACCTGCCAGGTATATTTCTAGGGTTTGTGTTTATTCTAACAATTAAGCTAAGAAAATCACCTTTTGATTTAAGTTTGTCACACCATGGCCATCAGGAGCTGGTAAAAGGTCTGTCTACCGAATTTTCTGGAAAGACCTTGGCAATAATCGAATTAGCACATTGGTATGAAAATATCTTCCTACTGGGAGTTGTATATTTGTTTATCGCGCATTCAGCCGTGTGGAGTCCGATAATAGCGGTTCTTGTGTGTCTCGTAGTATATTTCTTAGAAGTTTTGATAGATAACAATTATGCAAGAATGAAGTGGCAGTTTGCAATCAATTCATCCTGGGTAGTGGCACTTACACTGGGATTTGTAAACATGCTTGTTCTATATTTTATTGGTTAAGGAGGTGTAATAATGTCATATGTTACAAAATCACCATGGATCATACATTATGATGGTTCAAGCTGTAATGGGTGCGATATAGAAGTATTGGCATGCCTTACACCGACGTATGACGTAGAAAGATTCGGCATTATAAACACGGGGAATCCCAAGCATGCAGATATTTTTCTTATAACAGGCTCTGTAAACGAACAGAGCATCAATGTTGTAAAGCAAATATATGATCAAATGCCGGAACCAAAGGTTGTTGTTGCCGTAGGCATCTGTGCTGCATCAGGAGGAATATTCAGAGAATGCTATAACGTCTTAGGCGGTGTTGACATGGCCATTCCGGTTGATGTGTATGTTCCAGGATGTGCAGCAAGACCAGAAG
>DUPP01000011.1 GCA_012838265.1 Clostridiales bacterium | reverse complement strand
TTTCGATGAAGTTGCTATCTATCTGCCCCTGATAGACCCCTGTATCAGTTTTGAATATACCTTCTGGCTCGTTTTTGGACTCGGTTTTATCTGACGACGTTTCGCCTAAACTTGATGATGCTTGATGATCTGGATCTTGCGTAGACTGCACCTCAACATTCTGCGTTCCTTGCTCACTCAAAATCTCCTCACTGTTAAAATACGAAAGTAATCCGCATCCTGCAAGTAGATTTGTTAAGAGCATCAGAAAAACAAATAGGCTAACTTTCTTCATAGGTCTTATCCAACAATTAATGTAAAGCTTGCTTTCCATTATAGTATATGAATTGCATTTTAATGTCAAGTACACTTTCCAATATTAGAAAATAGCTAAAACTATAGTTTTTTACTGAAATAGGCCGAGAAAGCTATAATGCTCAACGAATATAATAGTAGCAAACCCGCTATTACGTATGCCCCTATAAGTTGATCAGCCAGCACCAAAACGAACGCACTGACGCTCATGGCCGTTATTAAGGTCATGCCCGAAAACCAAGCCGCCTTTTCACGTATCACCGTATTGCGTTCATCTCGCCATTCAATTTTGCTACCTTCCTCGTCTGCTTCTTTCCTTGCAAGCAGGGGTTCGGCCTTCGCCGCGGAAATTCCCAGTACAATTATTCCTACTGTGGCCAGAATACCGGATTGCATAGGTTTTTCTGAAAACAACCCCAATAGCAGTAGAATCATGCCTGTTGAAGATAGTAAAACATAGATTCCGATACGTTTCATCACAGTTCCGGTTCCTCCTCATAGATAAAAATATCCTCAATGGATAAGTTAAAATATCGGGCTATTTTAAATGCTAGTATTATCGATGGATTGTAGCGCCCGTTTTCCAGGGATCCGATAGTCTGACGTGAAACACTGAGTGCTGCCGCCAATTGTTCCTGCCGTATGCCCCTGGATTTTCTTATTTCCTCCAACTTGTTTTTCAAATCTATTGACTCCTATCAATGTGTAAAGTTAACTTTCCATCCCAATATATATAATATTTGAAACTTTGTCAAGTGTGCTTTCCATAAAAATATAAATTAGAATATAATTTTGTAAAGCATACTTTACATGCTCTAAATAAATTTGGTATAATTTTAGATATATAATCACCAGGAAGGGTGAACTAATGATTCCATTAATTAAGTTGAAAAATAAAATTTTTTATAATGAACTATTTTCTAACTTACTCTTTGTAGCCATAATTGCTTCATATATACTGCTCAAAGCAATCAGCAATTTAGCCTACGGTGCATCCTATTTCATAGCATTTCGCAGCGGTATCATGGGTGCCGTGATGTATGTTGCGGGAATGTATATAGTCAACCTAGCCTCAAATAACAGCGACGAAAATAAGCAAACCTTTCTAATTGATATTAGGATAGCAAAAAAAGGATTGGTTACTTCTGCAGTTTATTTTTTATTCCTTTTTACAACAATAATAGACAATCTTCAAAGAAAAGACATTCTTTCCGGGCTCCCAATACTTTCTTACCTGCCGGGGTACGACCATCTGATATCCATTATAGGAAGACTCTCACAATCCATTTCAGATATCACAAGTTTCATACTACCGGAACAAATTAGGAACATAATCCTTGGTAATCTGTTTTATGTACTTATACCATTTATTTTATTTAAGCTGCTGGGTTATCAGTTTAAAGACCTTTTTTCACTAAGATACGCAAGAGCAAGCTGGCCTATTCTCAGTATATATTTAGTTATGTTTTTCTCTAGTGGTATTACCATTAAAAAAATCTGGGGTTTTGTTTATAGCCTTCTTTACCCCGCATTATGCGAGGAATTCTTTCATAGAGGAATTATATTCCGTTCCGCGAACAACATTTTCAGAAAAGTTCCTATTGCATTATTAGTAGGTACCATCGCCTTCAGTCTAGTGCATTTCCCGGATTATTTCTTCAGGATTTATAATGGTAACTTATTACTCTCCTTTTCTAATATTGCAGATTTATTTCTGTTTGGTATTTTTATGGCATATGGATATCAAAAAACTGGAACACTTTTACCCTGGATATTGATACACGCTTTGTCTGATGCGTTATATCTTTAATATAAATAAAATGGGGCAAGCTTGAATAATTCGCACGATCCTATTTTTCTAACTCTGCCGTTTAATCCACTCAATACCTTTCAGTTGCAATAGGTTAAAGACATACATCACGATTTCAAAAATAGCAGTGGTATCAACTTCAAAGTTATGGACAATTCAAGCCAGCCCATAAGGTGTTGAGCCTGAATAAGCAATCTGGAGGGAATCCAGGATAGAATATCAAATAATCCACCTGTAAAATGCAGACCAAAGGCTATATGCTATCCCCAAAAAGGACCAACACTCTATAATAGAGCTATGGTTCTTGATTTCAAACACATAATCCAATACTTAATTTGAATTTTTAATCAGAAGATCAATTATATGCTCCTCAATTTCATCCGTTGTAGTATGACCTATATCTTTATATATTCTAAATTCAGAATCACAACCTACTATTTTATAAAGCTCTTCCGGGATTGGCCATCGTTCGACAACAGTATTGCCAAATTTATTAGGGTTTATATCTTTTCCACCTTCGTAAAAGCAAGTCTCAGATGCATCATTTGTGTCTTGCCCACCTATATAAAGAATTGTGGTATCTTCCTAAATTCTTGAATACTGATTCTTTCGCCATTCAATAAGTGAATATGAAGTGAATATGCCCTTTCTTCATGGATTTTTATTTTATCATCTACAGTGTCTGTGTTATTAGGAATGACCAATAAATGCCTATTTTTTATGTAATTAGGCTCTTTTTCATACTGGGCATCAATTGGCAATTGCGTTATCTTCCATGTTTTCGTGGGCATTGTGACCTTAATTTAATTCTCAAATAATCATTAATATCTTTTCCATGCTTTGGTAGCTCATCGGAAACAGTGTAGGGTGGAGGAAGAATGTTTTGAATAGTTCTTGCTGCTAGCCGACCGGCCGTATCGTTACCCAAATGCAAGGCTATTTCATTGATTTTCGGAAAGTCTTCTAAGTATTGCGTGAGCGCAGCAGGTAAGGTACTATCCTCAATAACCTTCTTTGGCATATAGATACCCGCAAGCGAAAGGTAATTATCCTGCCGCCAGTCCCTGCCGGAGAGTAATTCCAAAGTACAATATGATAATAAATAAATAGCGCTTTCAAACAGGTGCAGTTTGCTACATTCATTCCCGGCCGGGATAGAAAAGGAGAAGTGCTTATCGGTTCCATTCACTTCTCCTATAAACCTTCTTCCTGATGTCCCTCTAAGTGTGGCATAACGAGGAACACCGTGCCGGTCAAAGCCAATAAATACTGCATTGTGATAATCACGGCTCTCATATAGCCGATTGGTCTGGATGCAGTAATTAATTATTTCTCTGCGAATACCACGAATAACAGGGAAATCTACTTTGCAACTTCAGGGAATTCAAACCCCGTCAGATCATGACGGGGGTATGGGATAGAGATAGAAAAAGAAAGAACCCCTCGGATTTGCCCCAGGGGAGAATTCTATTCACAGGCTATTTTTATATCGCCGCCGGTGGGCGGGAAAACCGTCAACTGCACAGTCTTGGTCAGGACATCGGCATA
>DUPP01000109.1 GCA_012838265.1 Clostridiales bacterium | reverse complement strand
GTTAAATGAGCTAATGCAGGATGAATACCAGCAGTTATTTATGCAGCTTATAGAAGGTTAAATCTATTTAGCCTTATACAAGATTCAGGTCTTCAGAGGGAAAATACCAAAAAGGAATATATAATTCCTAAAACTTAATCAAATGGAAGGCGGAATAACTCATGAATTTAGAAGAAATAAGGAGTACGGAATATTCAAAGTGCGTGAATTTACTGGCTAAACTGATTGACCTGGATGATAACACAAAAGAAAAAATCCACAAGTGCTTTCAGAGCATGGGAATAAAAAACTTATTTATAAATCTTGAGTCACTTGATATACCTTTTGAGATATGTGAGAAATTGAAGAATATAAAGTCCGTCATTGAGATGTTTGATGAATAAGGGAGGCAAGCGTAACATGAAACAGGAATTGCAGCATACAGAGAAATTTTTAAAAGGACTGACAAACTTAACAGGACTCCCCTATAAAAAGCTTCAGCAATACGTAAAAACAAATAACCCCTTCAACATCCTGGAACATCCTCACATCATGGAGCCGAATGGAAAACAGCTGGAAAAAATCGGACTGCTCAATGAGTTTATTGCCTCTTACAATATTTTAAAAGTGTATGAGAAAGATGATAAGATCGTACTCAATTCATCAACTGCATCAGGACAATACTTTTTAGCCCTCTTAGGCGGGATGAAGGATAAAGAAAGGTTTATGGTTTCTTTTTTGGACAGCGGCAACAACATAATCGAAACCAAAACCATGTCTGAAGGGAGTATTGGACAGGCGCCAGTTTATCCACGAGAAATATTAAAATATGCTCTTGCCTGTGATTGTAACGCTATAATTTTAGCCCATAATCATCCCGGTGGCTCCCAAAATTTCTCTATGGAAGATAAAACATTGACACAGAGAATAGTTGATATATTTCATCCGCTTGAGATTAAGGTCTTGGATCACATTGTTGTTGCCGGCACAAGTTATACTTCCATGGCTGAGAAAGGCTACCTTCCTTATCAGTGTAAAGATACAGCAAATTATGATGCTATTATATTGGATGGGACATCTGTAAAAGAAAAGCAGAATAGGTTTCAGTATATACGTTAGGTTTTATTTATGCAAACCAAGCTGATATAATTATTGAAAATAGGCAAAATTCTTTTATCCAAACTAATAGTAATATGGTTATAACTAGAAAAGGTTGTTATCGGATCAAACTAATGGAAAAATACTGCATATTATTCAGAAAAACTGACCAGTATTGTACGAGGTGAGATATTAATCGCAAAAAAGTGCATAAAGATGGGAATCGTTGGATCGGCGTCCGGTGTTTCAACATACTGCAGAGTTATGGATAAAGATGCTAGGATTGAAGCTGACTACAATTACAATAACACAGTTATGTATATTAATGATAAGATTACAGTAATTGAATCTAATACTTATGCCAAAAAGCAAACATGAAAGTAGATTATTTTAATAGCTCATAGAGTTTATAGCCGAGTTTATAGGAGAAATATGGCATAAAAATAATAAACGGATGGAAGTATCAAGCAGGTACTTCCATCCGTTTATGTAAAATGTTCTTTGTACAATTATAATCGAGCGTGCAGGAATCATAGTATAGAACATAAATTCAGATTGTATAATTTATGAAGCGAATGGATATACTAAATAGTTCCGTGATTGAAGAATTGGCTGCTGTGCGTATTAAAAACACATCCCTGAATTCAAGCAGATATGGTCTTTTTCATAAAAAATTTCTTTTCCCACCCATTCGGGTGGTGATTTTTCAAAAAGTATACATTATACTGTAATTCGTGGTTTATACATATTATGTCGAGATATATAAAAAACAGTCGACAGCTAACCACCTAATAGGGTGAACATGGGAAGAATCCTATAAAAAATACATATTGGAGGAGAGAATGTAATGAGCTATAAAAAATTATATTTTGACAAGTTGGCTTCGTTTGGCAGATTGTTAGGTAAAAATAAAAAGGAGCAAAATATTAATAAAAGCGTTAGCAATAGTTCGATGGAAAGTAGTGTTGCAAAAAACACTAAGTTAAACACATCTGGGAAAAGTAAAAAAAACATGCCCGAAAAGAAAAATTATAACGATCGCGAAAATGTTAACAAAAATGAAAAAGAATCAAATATAAATATATCATCGAATGACTCTAATAATATGCAAAGCTTAGGAAAAAATTTTCAAGAGTTTATGGAATTAACATCAGTTGATAGTATCTATGAGGAGAATAACGTTGCTTTAGTGGATTTAAACACAATATTCATAGCAGAAACCTATTTAAAAACATTACCTGATTATTTACCTAATGAACTAAAGAGGAAAGCAGTTTTAGATATAATCCTATCTAGTGGTTTAAGTGCTGATAAATTATTAAAAGACGGAGAGGAACGGAAAAAAGTCTTAAATAACTTCTTGCAGAGGTTTTCACAAACCACAGAAAAGATAATAAGAGATTATGAGAACGAAATACTAAAGTTATCTGAAAGTATACAAGCAAACAAGAAATCAATTATTGAGCGTAAGGAGCTCCAGGAAGAACAAATTGCTATTATTAACTATGAAATCCAGAGATTACAAAGAATCATTAATTTTTTACAAGGTGAATGTAGTTAAGCGATAAAATTATTGTACTAAAACAGTACTTGAGTTTGTACTCTCGGAAATAATAAATTTAACTGATACTACATTCGGGGGGATGCTGATGAAAAGAGTTAAGGTGCAAAAGATGGTTGGAATATGAAAGTTGTACTGGCTGGGCATTCTGGGGCATCATCAGGGGTATGCTAGGTAAAGGCTTGCTGCTGGTAATTTCACTATGCACCCTTGGCATTGAGATCATTCCTGTATAAATATACTGCGGACACAAAGCAAATAGGGATTTATACTCATTCCTCAAAGACAAGAACTATTACATTTACTAATGCTATTAAAACTGTAATAATTGAGTTCAAACAATGACCATCCTTTTAGGGTTTTTATCGTTGTATGAGGCTCAATCATACCAGAAAATAAGGGGTCATAACTTTTTAATATCAAAAATTCTGAAGTCGTTGAGAATAGCATATTTCATTATAAACTAATAAACTATATAGTGTAATGCTATTTACACTAACACCCCCATCATGGGGGTTTATTTATGTATCTACACGTTTTTTGTTTAGATCCCTCTTACAATATGTAGATGATATAAATATTACTGAAACACAGCAATGTCAGTAGCTTGAGGGTGTATAAATGAAAAAGAGAGCAGTTTTAAACTATATCAGCAGTATAAATTAATCCTCCTTCCGACAAGGTTACAATAACCAATTATATTTTTAGGCCACTTAAGACATCAAGATATTGTAACGATTTTATAAAGGATTGATTGGAGGCAATATTGCAGACAGTATAATATCCATAAACCAAGTGATGAAGACAGATAAGGAATATGAGAAATCATGCTACAAGTGTTTTGTGTAGTTGCAGCAATTCTCGCCAATAGATACGAAGAGAGCTTCTCATTATAGTAATGCGAATCCAGCATAGAACTTCACTTTACACAAAATGGGTGGTATTATATCAATAAAATTTATTATAAACGGGGGCTTAAAGTTAAGATGTTTGTTTTACATGATTATAAAATTTGTGAGGTAATACATGAAAATAATATAATAAAAGTATACAGAGGATATACGGTCAAGGACCGGATGCCGGTTATCATAAAGGCACTTAAGAAAGAAGCAACCAACCCGGTTGAAATATCCATGCTCATGCATGAGTACGAAATTACGCGGAAGCTTAACATCGAGGGTATTATTAAGCCTATGAAATTTGAACAAGCAGGATCACTCTTTGCCTTGGTCATGAAAGACATCGGGGCTGTATCTCTTAGAGAATACATTCAGGACCATCCGGTAGACCTGCATGGCTTTCTTGATATTGCTGTCCAACTTACAGAAGCTCTTGGACAGCTTCATCAAAACAGTATAATCCACAGGGATTTGAAACCGGAAAATATCCTCATTCATCCCTATATGGGGAAATGTTATATTATCGATTTTAGCAGCGCCGTGTTATTTCCTGCAGAAAGCAAAAATGTTCTGCTTACCAACAATCCGGCAGGGAGCCTGGGATATATGTCTCCGGAACAAACAGGCCGGCTTAAAATTGGAATTGACCAGCGCAGTGACCTTTATTCTCTGGGTGTAGTATTTTATGAGATATTGACCGGTCGGCTTCCTTTGCAGGCCGATAACCCTGCTGGATGGATACATGCCCATATATCCCGGAAACCGCAACCACCGGATAAAATCACCCCTGATATTCCTCCTGTTATATCCGATATCATAATGAAACTGCTGGCAAAGGATGTCGAAGAGAGATACCAGGGTGCCTATGGGCTATTATGGGATCTTAAGAAATGTGAGAGAAGATTGATTAAAACAGGAAGGATTGAGGATTTTTCCATAGGACGGATGGACGTATACACACGCTTCAGGCTGCCTCGCAGGCTCTATGGGAGAGAAAGGGAAAAGGAGGCTCTAAAAGCTGCTTTCGACTGTGTTTGTGAAGGCCAGGCCAGGACGATACTGGTAAGCGGATATCCGGGTGTAGGCAAAACAATGTTGATCAATGAAAGCCTGAAGCCCATTGTACCGAAAAAAGGCTATTTTATCATGGGCAAATTTGACCAGCTCGGACAAAACATTCCTTATGCTCCCTTCGCAGCTGCCTTTGGGAACTTGGTAAGACAGTTGATGACCGAAAGCCAGGAAGAGTTAGCCCAGTGGAAAAAAAGAATCCTGCGTGCTCTTGGCCGGAGCGGTACAGTGGTCACCGGGATCATTCCGGAACTGGAATGGATCATTGGAAAGCAGCCTCCTGTGGATGCGCTGCCCCCGAAAGAGGCTGAAAACCGTTTTCTGCTGATATTCAGAGACTTTATCGGGGTATTTGCCCGTAAAGAGCATCCGCTGGTGCTGTTCCTGGACGACCTACAGTGGGCAGATGCTGCTTCTATACATTTACTGAAGTATTTGAACCGGAATGCGAACCTTGGCTCTCTGCTTTTTGTCGGGGCTTTCAGGGAAAATGAAGTGAATGGAGATCACCCGCTGGCGGGAATGTTGGAAGAAATCCGTAAAGAGCATCCCCATGAGAAGCACATTTCCCTTATGCCTCTGGAATGGAGCCAGGCTGAGAAGCTGGTAGCGGAAACGCTGCACACTGAGACGGAAAATACAGCTGCCCTGGCGGAGGTATTGTACCGTAAATCCGGGGGTAATCCCTTTTTTCTGGGACAGCTGCTCACGATGATACATGACGAAGGGCTCCTATATTTTAATGCACAGGAAGGCTGCTGGAAATGGGAACTGGAAGCCATTCAAAAGCTGCAGCCGGAAGAGGAT
Source organism: Clostridiales bacterium (assembly GCA_012838265.1). Lineage (GTDB taxonomy): Bacteria > Bacillota > Clostridia > Peptostreptococcales > Anaerovoracaceae > Anoxybacterium. The sequence goes on along the minus strand of DUPP01000109.1, from coordinate 1,349 downwards.
GTGTTGGAGCTTCTCCTAAAAAAACTGCAAAGGCTTCCGGAGGAGACTCGTGAGATCATGAAACTGGCGGCCTGCATCGGAAACAGCTTTGATTTGGAAACGCTGACTGCTGTGTACGGCAAGCCTTTGGAGGAGACAGCCTCCTGCCTGATGCTGCCTGTTCGGGAAGGGCTTGTCCTGATAGCATCGAAATATCCTGAGACGGAACTCTCTGTCTATGAGTTTGTGCATGACCGGATACAGCAGGCTGTATATTCCCTTATCCAGGAAGAGGAGAAGAAAGAGAAGCACATTGCTATCGGCCGTCTGCTTTTACAGAATACGGCCTGCAACAACCTTGAAGAGAAATTACTGTCCATCATGGACCATTTCAACCGCAGCCTGGAACTGCTTCATGAACCGGTAGAAAGGATGGAGCTGGCCAGATATAATCTGCTGGCGGGGCAGAAGGCGAAAGCTTCGGCGGCGTATGCTTCAGCCCTACAATATTTCAAATCTGGAAAGACACTACTGCCGGATGCCGCATGGGAGCATGCCTATGAGCTCAGCTATGAGTTATATCTGGAGCTTGCCCAGGCGGAATATCTATCTGGTAATGTGGAAGCTGCGGAAGAACTGTTTGACATTGTTATCGAAAAGGCCGGAAACGAACTGGAGCGGGCAAGTGTATACGGCCTGAAGGTGATATTGTATGCGGGCATGGGTAAACATACTGAAGCTATTCAGACGGGTATCAATGCTCTAGAAAAATTGGGAGTCAAGCTGCCGGTTTACCCCAAAAAACTGGATTATATTAAAGAATTAATGCTGTACAAATGGTATATGAGGAATAAAAAAATTGAAGAGCTGGTCTATCTGCCAGAAATGAAGGACCCTGTACAAAGGAAGATTGCAGAGCTTTTGACACGGTTGTGCTCTGTAGCAATTATAAGTAATCCAGATTTGTACGGATATATTATTCTGAAAACCGGAAATCATGCCGTACGGTATGGAAATACCGAAATGGCTTCAACCGGATACTGCGGATACAGTATTACTGCCGGGAGCGTATTGGGAGACTATGAAGCAGGGGATAGGTTTGGAAAAGTGTGTATTGAACTGGTGGAAAGGTATGGCCGGAGTTCTTCCAAATGCATCATATACTTCGTCATAGGAGCGTTTATCACCCACTGGACCCGGCATGCGGCCTCCGGGCTGGAGTACCTCAAAAAGGCTGTTCACAGCGGAATGGAAGCCGGGGATGTACTGATTATTGGATATGCTCATTGTCTTATTCTTGAGCTTAGTTATCTTTTAGGTGTTCCTCTGGAAAAAATAGCAGAGGAGGTCCGAGAAAAACATGAGATGGC
>DUPP01000010.1 GCA_012838265.1 Clostridiales bacterium | reverse complement strand
GCACCTTTTCCGCCCAGCAACTCACGCATGGAGCCGTTTCCTTCTGTAAACAGGTATACGTATTTCTTTTTCATTCCTTTCTTCTCCTTTTTATGCCAGATTTATAATGTATATAGAACTACATAATTTATAAATCAAAATAGGGACAAGATCCTTTCTATAAGGTGCTTGTCCCATTTTTTTGCCACACTAAAATAACAGTTTATCCTCAATATATTTTCTCACTTCAGAAACAGGTATTCGTATCTGTTCCATTGTATCGCGATCACGAATTGTTACGCTATTGTCAACATCAGTGTCAAAATCCACTGTTATGCAAAATGGTGTACCTATTTCGTCTTCCCTGCGATAGCGCTTTCCAATGCTTCCGGTTACATCATAGTCAACCATAAAGTACTTGGATAGTTCTTCATAAATGGCTTCAGCCTGTTCACTTTGCTTCTTTGTTAATGGCAGCACAGCAGCTTTATAAGGAGCTATTGCAGGATGAAAATGCAATACAGTACGTATATCTTCTTTGCCTTTTGCATCTGTCAGTACTTCCTCATCGTATGCATCTACCAGAAATGCCAGTGTCACTCTATCTGCTCCCAGTGAGGGTTCAACACAATAAGGAATGTATTTTTCATTTGTTTCCGAATCCATATATGACATATCCTGACCAGAATGATCAATATGCTGTTTTAAATCGTAATCTGTCCTGTCGGCTATTCCCCAGAGCTCTCCCCAGCCGAACGGGAAAAGATATTCAATATCAGTAGTTGCATTACTGTAATGCGAAAGTTCTTCTTGTTCATGATTTCGAAGCTTGAGATTTTCTTCTTTAATACCGAGTGATTTCAGCCAATTCAGACAGAAATCAGTCCAATATCTGAACCACTCAAGATCAGTTCCTGGCTTACAGAAAAATTCAAGCTCCATCTGTTCAAACTCTCTTGTTCTGAAAGTGAAATTACCTGGCGTTATCTCATTTCGGAATGACTTTCCAATCTGGGCAATACCAAAAGGTATTTTTTTACGAGATGTTCTTAAAACATTTCTGAAATTTACAAAGATACCTTGCGCAGTTTCCGGTCTCAGAAATATTTCGGCTTTTGAATCCTCTGTAACCCCTTGAAATGTCTTAAACATCAGATTAAACTGCCTTATTGAAGTAAAATCATGCTTCCCGCATTCAGGACATTTAATACTTTTTTCTTTAATGTAGCCCTCCATTTTTTCGTTAGACCACCCATCGACAGTTACGATCATATCTTCATTTTCCTTGATATAATTTTCTATCAGCTCGTCTGCTCTGAAACGAGCCTTGCAGCTTTTGCAGTCGATAAGAGGGTCTGAAAAACCGCCAACATGACCGGATGCTACCCATGTTTTAGGATTCATCAAAATTGCAGCATCCAAGCCAACATTATACTTGCTTTCCTGTACAAATTTTTTCCACCAGGCTTTTTTTACGTTATTTTTTAACTCTACACCAATAGGGCCATAATCCCATGTATTAGCTAATCCTCCATAAATTTCGGAACCCGGAAAAATAAATCCCCTGGATTTTGCTAAAGCTGTAATTTTGTCCATTGAATATACTTTGCTCATTAAATACCTACCATTTCTAAATTTGTGCCGATTATTATGTTACATTTAGTTATACAAGTTATATTATGTTAAATTTTTATTATATTAGTTATATCTTTTTAAAAACAGAACCTTTAATTTATTTCCTTAAACTAATTTATTTCCTTAAACATCCTGTTTGACTTCATCTTCTTTTTCTTCTATAGTACTTGTCGTACTTGTGCTTCCGCAAGTACAATCTTCGAAACATTCTTCTTCAGTTCCACAGCAGCAGCCATCATCAGTAGTTTTAGCTCGATTTAACGCCTCGCTCGCCTTTGACTTCACACTTGCAAATACATCTACACCCTTAGTTTTCACCTCATCCGCAAGTACTGAGCCTTTTTCTACCACTTCATCAAATGTATCCGATGCAATTTCACTTATATCAATAATTTCCCCGTCGTCCTTCACAAGCTCGATTACGCATTTAGTTCCAAATGCAGCTAAAACACCAGCAAGTACAGCCCAAGGAGCTAGCACCGTACCTATAATTCCCACATTAAGCGGTAAATTCAATATGAGTTCATCATCTTTTTTGACAATTATTTTCGCGACGTTCCCCTTCTTTATCGCTTCTTTTACTTTATCGATGATATGAGCACTCTGCTCAGCAAATTTACTTTTACCCTTAATATCTATGGATTCTTCAATATTGATTATAGCATCCACTACACTTCCATCTGCATCTTCAAGAGCCTCTTTTGCTTCTTTATAGCTAACCCCGGTTCTATCCTTTACAAGTTCTATCTTTTCTAACGTAATCTCCATAATCTCTACCTCCATTCTAAATTTACTCTGCTAAAAAGCCTTCACTTTTTAGTCCCGCTATATCAAGATGATATGCAATGTAACCTTTAATTATTGTATGTAACTTTTTTTGAATTCTATCATCCAGAGCCAAATTTTCAAAATTTCTCAATGGGCTATCCATAATGTATTGCAACACATTTACTATACCAAAATCTATTTTATAAATCAATGTATCATTCTCCATATTTGGATATTTAGAGCAACATTTTTTACATAATATACCGCCTTCCTTTATGCTAAAAAGAGCAGCCTCATCTTTATTGCCGCATAGTACACATTGCTTGATTTGCGGCATACTTCCTGATTCTTGTAAAACTTTGATTTTGTAAGCCAAAAGAAGAGTTGAATACTTTTTCAATCGTTTTTCCATCATCTCAAAAAAATCCAGGATTAAGCGAAAAACACCCGGCGCAGGAGCCTCTTCAGGCAGCAGTTTTTCTGTGAATTCGAGAGCATAGGAGCAGTACAAATATTTTTCAACATTTTCTCCGATTCTATAATAACTTCTTATCACATCTGTACTGTTTATATGAAAGTTATTTCTGCTTTTATAAAGCTCATATCTTCCATATGTAAATGGTCGCAGCGCAAGAGAGGATTTATTCTTTCCTTTCTCACTGATATTTGTACCGGCACTGATTTTTCCGTACTTTTTAGAAAACAAAAGCACTATCCTCCGTCCATTGACGGTTTTTACCTGTCTAAAAACAATCCCTTCTGTATCCGTAAACATTTTTCACTCTTTTCTATATCCGAAACTATTCAGTGCAAATTCGTTGTTCCTCCAGTTTTCCTTTACTTTTACCCAGAGTTCTAAAAAAACTTTAGTTCCAAGTAGTCCTTCAATTTCAATACGAGCACTTTTGCCAATTCCTTTTAGCTTTTTTCCTTCTTTTCCAATAATAATACCTTTATGTGATTTTTTTTCACAGTAAATGACTGCACTGATTTTGGTAATATTCGGTTCTTCTTTATAACTTTCCAGTTCGACTGCAACGCCGTGAGGTACTTCTTCATCCAGATACATTAATACCTTCTCCCGAATTATCTCACTCACGATGAATCGTTCTGGATGGTCGGTAACCATGTCTGCAGGGTAATACATAGGACCTTCTTTTAGGTGCTCTTCTATTTTTTTTAATAATATATCAACATTTTTGCCACTCAAAGCTGATACACCTATAATATCTGTAAACAGATCCAATGCCATATATTCTTCATAGATTTTCCGATATTTTTCTGGGTCCAGCTTATCAATCTTATTTATCACCAAAAAAATTGGAGTGTCCACTTTTCTTAACAACTCAACAATATATTGATCTCCCGGGCCTGATGACAATTCATCGTCAACAATAAAAACAACCACCTCAGTTTCTCTAAAGGTGTTAATTGCCATTTCAGTCATATAACCGCCAAGCTTGGTTCTTGGCTTATGAATACCCGGTGTATCTATAAAAATCATCTGACAGTCGTTTTCCTGTCCTTCAATTCTTGTATAAATACCGCGTATACTATTTCTTGTAGTTTGTGGCTTATCTGTGGTGATTGCTATCTTTTCTCCTAATATAGCATTTAACAAGGTTGATTTACCCACATTAGGCCTTCCAATAATTCCGATAAATCCTGATTTCATCCAGTCTCCTTACCTTTTTATTCATATACTTCTTTATTCATATACTTCCTATAACTTATATACTTCTCATTTTATTTAAGTTTATTTAAGTCGAAAACCATTAGGTAATAAATCTTTGATTTTCGTTACTTTAATATGATCCTCATCTTCTCCTGTGATAATTTTAATATTGTCCCCAAATTCGAATATGAATTGTCTGCAGATGCCGCATGGGTATACTTCTCCACCTGAAGAAACAACAGCAATAGCATCAAATTCTCTGTAACCTTCTGACGCGGCTTTTACAAGGGCAGTCCTTTCTGCACATATTGTTGCTCCATAAGTTGCATTTTCAACATTTACTCCTGTGAAAACCTCTCCAGACTTTGTTAATAAAGCTGCTCCTACCTTGAAATGAGAATATGGCGCATATGCATTATTAATGGCTTGCTGTGCCGTCTTATAAAGCTCCTTATAATCCATTAAGAACCCCCTTATCTTTCAAGACCTATTTCGCTCATGATCTTCTCTTCTCGAGTTCTCATTTTTCTTTTATCTTCATCTTCCACATGGTCATAACCTAATAAATGCAATACACTGTGGACAAATAAGTATACCAGCTCTCTTTCAGCAGAATGGCCGAACTCATCCGCCTGCAGCAGTGCCTGTTCAGGGCAGATTACCACATCTCCAAGGCTTATAAACATATTCTTCTGCATTTCTTCTACACTACTATACTGAGGAAAGGACAGGACATCTGTAACACTGTCATTATTGCGATATACCCTATTCAATTCATGAATTTCTTCAGTGCTTACAAACGTTACACTTATTTCAATCAGCTCAGGATCCAGGTTTTCTTCTCTAACACATAGTTCAGCCGCATTTTTCATGTGATCTATGATCGTTTGTCCTGGCATTCTTTCATCGCTGAAAATAAGGTTCATTCCTCTCCCTCCTGTTCCGGATTAACCTTGGCATATTCATCATATGCCATAATGATTTTTCTTACTAATTCATGCCTCACAACATCTGATTCCTTAAAAAAACAAAATTTAATTTCTTCAACCTTATCCAGCACCTTAATAGCGTCTACGAGGCCAGATTTTTTCCCCCTAGGTAAATCTATCTGCGTAATATCACCTGTTACTACAGCTTTAGAGCCAAAACCAAGTCTTGTTAAAAACATTTTCATCTGTTCTTTTGTAGTATTTTGAGCTTCGTCTAGAATAATAAAGGAATTATCGAGCGTTCTTCCCCTCATGTAAGCCAATGGTACAACTTCAATAACTTCCTTTTCTTTCAAACGAAGAGCGCTATCTCTTCCAAGTATATCATATAATGCATCATATAAGGGTCTTAAGTATGGATCCACCTTTTCCTGAAGATCTCCCGGCAAAAATCCAAGACGCTCTCCCGCTTCTACAGCAGGTCTTGCCAGTATGATTTTTTGAACTTCTTTATTCTTAAGAGCATTTATAGCCATAGCAACAGCTATAAATGTCTTCCCCGTTCCGGCGGGTCCGATACCAAATACGAGAACTTGCTCTTTAATGCTCTTAGCATATGCTGTTTGACCGATAGTCTTCGGCTTGATTGGTTTTCCTTTATGGGTGAAACAGAGGACATCTTTATTTATATTAATACCCTTATAAGATAGGCCTTTTTTATTTAAATTGATAACGTAGTTAACCTTTTGTGCATCAAGGGATTCTCCAGATTCAAGTATTCCAAGAAGTTCAATGATAACCTGTTGCGCGCTTGCCGCTTCTTTACCCTTGAGAATAATCTCATCTTGCCGTTGAATAATATCAACATCGTAGTTGTCCCTTATAATCTTTAGATTAACGTCTAAATTCCCAAATAATTCATTCGTATCCTGTTCATGATCTATTGTAATCTTAAGTTCTTCAGTCAGTTGTGTTTCCAATATAGATCTCCTTCTTTTCACCGATTTCTTCCAATGTTTCCAGCATAATGTTCACCCCTATTATATTTTCTCTTGGAGAAAACTTCAAACTTTTATTTAATATTTGTGCATTTTGAGGTACTTTTTCTGCAATTATATTCCGCGCAAGTCTGTTTGCCTCTTTTTGGAGTTCATCTTTGCTTTTTTGCTTTTTACTTACTTCCACCTCTTCTACCCTTACTAACCCTAGTGTAAAGGGAATAGGTCGAATTATTTTCAGTATTTCTTTTTCCATATATGTAGAATTACTATATTTATAATATTCCTTTGCAGTATTAAACTTTAAATCTCCAAGTTCAAATCGTAAACCGTATATGTAATTACCGGTCGGACTTTTGATATATTTATATTTCTCCTGGTAACAGAATAGCCGATAAGGCACCTTTGCATAAACTTCTCCAGAGGCATGTACGTAACGTTCAGTCATCTCTGCTGCTGATGTCCCATACGCTGTACTCGTAACAGGAACTATTCCTGAAATCAAAATATCTCCCGGTTTTACATAAGTTCCTGGTTCGGCAGCAATCATACCTTCTCTTGCTATTGTGCGCTCGACATAACCTTCTTTTTTGGCTACTATATGACTTGGCTTTGATTTGTCAACGGGCTTAGGAGTTATTGTTCCCTCAGCAATGGTTACCTCAGCTAAATTACCCATATATCTTACCCCAATCCAGGCAATATTATCAAGCTCCTTATAAATATGCAGCTTAACTTCCTCCAAATCAACACTTTTACTACACCCTTCGTAAAGTCCTGCATCTCGTAAGGCATCCCTGATTTCTGCTTCTGTGTAAGACCGGTAGCCTAAGATCTGGATCTCTGATACAAATGTACTCTGATAAAAAAGAATTAAAGCAAAAAGAAGCAAACCGATTATGGTGCTTTTTTTATTGAATGTTTTTCGAATGAGTGGCTTATATCCATATTCTTTTAATATGGTTATCTTATATTTATTTTTTGCAATCCGTTGGAATTGTTCATAATCCCATTCCATCAAAGTTATTATAGTTTCGATTTCACTAACTGAGCGGATATCTTTTATTATAATACCCCTTTGCGTACATTCTGTCAGTAGTTTTTGACGGTCAAAGCCTTCAACTTTAATTTCTATAGAATGTTCCAGAAAGCTTCCTCTATTCTTCATGGATATCACCCCGATCACCGTAGAATTCCACTGAATAGATTTCGCCGGTAATAATTATTCTTTCCTCTTCTATCAACTTTACACAAAGTCCCGACCCATTCACAGAACTGTATCGTTTACCATGATCCACTACAATATTATTTTCTGAAATGAGCACAATTTTTTTGACATTATCCAGAATACCTGTCTTTCCGCCAATAAGTAGACGCGGCATCCTAATACTGAAATCAAATAATAATTCGTCCTTTATGCTCATAATACCCTCCGCAGAATGAATAAGTTTGCCACCATACATTTACACCATACAATCATACAATGAATCGATCATTGAAGCCCTATTATATAATTTTATGTGCGCACAAATAAAAAATAACCTGGTTGTTTCCAACCAGGTTTGATTCTTATAAATCTTATGTTTGATGGAGAAATTCTTCGATTATTTCCCGAACGACTTTGCCATCTGCAACTCCTCTTACCTTCGGCATAACTGCACCCATGAGTTTCCCCATGTTTTGCTTTCCTGTCTCTATGCCAAGTTCAGCTGCAGTAGCTTTCACAACATCGATAATCTCTTCTTTCGATAATT
>DUPP01000108.1 GCA_012838265.1 Clostridiales bacterium | reverse complement strand
TTTTTTGGTGCGGATTTATTGGATTTTTCATGTTAGCTTCATATCCGCACTTTATATATTATTAATTATGTTAGTTTGACATAGTCATAATGTTTAAATTTAATTATTATAAAGTAAGCACCCCTTCCAAATCGAAACTTGGTTTAGCTCCAATATGCTCGACCTTATTCTTATAGTTGTTCCTAAGTTGTAGAATCGCAAACTATCCTTTTCCTTGTCAATCAGCTTCTCCAGTTCTGCTTTTACTAACCTTGCCTTGGCTGCATCCATAACACATTCAAAAACTGAATTTTGGACACGCTGGCCATAATTAGTACATACTTTTGCTATCTTTCTAAGTCGTTTTTTACCACTTTCAGTTTCAGTATTAACATCATATGTTATCAGCACTAACATTCACTCACCTACTTCCACATAAACGGCGGATAAGCATCTAAATCGTTTCTTATTGTTCTTGCTAGAATTAATGCCTGAGCGTATGGTACTAACCCCCACTCCATCTTTTTTTCTAAAAATGGATGGTTTATTTTTTCTTTCCGCTTATTCTGCCATTGCGTTAAAATTATTTTTTTGGTTTCGTCAGTCATTTCAACCGAACCATTTTCTCTTACTGTAAATCCGTCACCATTTACTATGCGTTTGTTTATCAGCGAAAGTACAAACCGATCTGCCATAACTGGCCTGAGTTCTTCCATCAAATCAAGCGCAAGTGACATTCTTCCTGGTCGATCTGTATGAAGGAAACCAACATAAGGGTCAAGCCCGACAGATTCTAATGCTGAAGCAGTATAATTTACAAGCAATGTATAGACAAACGAAAGAATTGCATTAACTCGATCCATCGGTGGTCTTCGGTTCCGACCATTAAAATAAAAGTAATCTTTTTGTTGTAAGATCATATCGTCAAACACAGAAAAATACAAAGAAACCGCTTCACCCTCATAACCTCTCAATTGCTCATTTGATGTACAATCCTTAATATACCCGATAAAATTCTTGAGCTGTAGAGAAACCTTCTTTAGCTTTGCACAATCTACAATTAATGGATGCTCTCTGGTAACCCTTTCAATCACCCATCTTGCATTAAATACTTTACCGATGATAAAATTCTTAGCGATTTTGCATGCAAGATCTGGATTGTCAGAAATACGGTATTGCTCTTTGCGTAAAGTAACATTCCCGTATACCCTTCCTGTTACTCTGGCCAAAAAAGTGCCATTTGGTTTTAGGAAGTTTAGGGAAATATTTCTTTTGGCACATTCCCCCATCAATGCCGGACTCGCTCCTTTATAACCGAATGCCACGATCCCTTCCAAGTTATGTAATGGTATTCTGCCTAGTACTGTCTCCTTGTTGAGCACCACCACTATTTCGCCATCTAGAGAAAGGTAAGAATCGGCCGTTGTGATATATAGCGTGTTAAGTAGCTTTTTCATCAACTCCCTCCTTAAGCATCTTGCTAATAAAGGCATCTGCTCTTTTGTTCTTACACAACACAGGTAAGCAAATATTCTTCAGTGAGCATGCTTTGCATTGTTTTGTAACTCTGACTTTCGGAGTGTATCTGCGATTATAATAATAATGCATTTCTACAAATGCGCTCTTGACTTTGTCCCGTATTTCATACGTTATAGGGACTTCAACTCTGCGCCGTATCTCACCATAATATAAATACGCCGATTTTACCGTACAGCAAAGCATTTCTTCCAAGCATAAAGCCTGAGCTGCCAGTTGCAAGCGATCCATATCATTTTCCTTCGGACGGCCCTTCTTGTATTCAATCGGGCGGGGGAGATACTTACCCTCTCGCCCAAACAAATTAATACCATCATCTGAGCGGTAAAATTCTACAACATCGCATACGCCATAAACTCCTAACTCTTTTGAAAATACAGGCATCCCTCTTGTAATTATAATATCACCACGGGTTTCTGTTTTTAATGAATCGTGGGCGCTTTTATGCATAATGTGGCCTTCTACAGTCCGCAAGTTTTCTTCCCATTGCTGTTAGACATGAATTAATGCCCATTGCCTTCTGCAAAACATAAAGTGTTGAATGCCAGAAAGGAACAGATAATCTTCCTCCCTATATTCCATCACAGCATTCTCTCAAGAGTAACACCCTGAGGAATCTCTTTATCGTTGATTCTTATATTATAGTCATGATAACTCCTCGGTACTATTACCCCTTCCTTCTTCTCAGCAGTTATTGTTTCAAAAAGTTTATAAGCTGGGCAATTACCATATACACTATCATGCTTGAATACAAATAAAGTCCTAGATGCCATTTTACCTCTAGCAGCTGCATGGTCGAAATCGAACATGTTGATCAATGCTTTCCACAAAAGTTTCAAGTCCTCATTTGAGAACCCCGTCCCACCGGTTTCTTTAGATGCCAGACTTGGTGAAATAAATCCATCAACCCTGTATAATGCATACGGCACAATGTTCTTTCTCCCCATTTTCGAGCTTTTTTCCCCTTCGTTAGCATATGTACAGCTGGTAATACCAATTTCCTGCGGAGAAATAACATCAATACTTTTGGCAAAACCCAACTGTACTGGACCTCGTACCTGCCCGCAGTTATATGCCAATGTCATCACTGCTCCAAACGTACGTATATCATAAAAATTTTGACACATAAAATTCGTTAGCTTCTTATATTCCTCTTTTTCTGGTTCATCAGCAGTAACCTTTCCGTTTTTCACCTGTGCTTTAACATTACATTTCTCATATGCCCATTTCCTGTTTGTATCGAGAGGGACACCATTCCTCACATATATTTTGTAACCCTCAGCATCCTGCTTCACAATATCAACATAGTTTCTTATCTTTCGTTTCAGGCAAACATCCGTTACGATACCATATCCCGTCTCAGCATCCCTTCTTGGCATATTGCCTGCATCGGGATCGCCATTGGGATTCCCATTTTCAACCTCAAAGAAAAGACTGAACTCATATCTGTTATTTATTACTTCACTCATTTCATTAACCTCCATTTATCAATATTTTATTATGAATTACAACTAGTCTTGTGTGTCTTTACCTTTATAGAGATTATTGCGTTGATGATAAAATCCAAGGTAGAAAATACCCTGATCATCAAGCGATAGATTCTTCGGGAACGGATCATTTTCAATTTCAAGCTTGTCCATTATTTCACCAATCATCTTGTCGTAATATACACCGTAATCCAATTTCGAAATATGATGCTGCGCTAATGAAAGTAAAGTCGGGAATGTGGCAGCCGGTGTTGTGCTGGCAGATGAAAAATACTTATCGCGTATGGTTGACTTAATACCTGGGTTAGCATCCTTCTGTGCCTTTTCTAGAACTGCAAAAAGCCTACCCAAAAGATATGCTCTGTTATTAGAGTTTTCGTTCAGAGACAATGTTAAAACCTCCTTATTTATATTGTTTCCAGATTTTCTAGCCTTCCTGAACAAGCAAGCCTTTATGATGGACGCTTTATAGTAATTGATATCTTGCTCCGCATGGATTCTTAATAAAATCGTCTGATACAAAGAATTGGGATAATCCTCGCCTAACAGGACAGCACGCATTAATGATGTAGATAAATAGGTTGAGATCGCCCTATCATCAGACACCTTTGAAAGTGTTTCCCCAAGTATTTTCCAGATGGGTACGGAAGGCATATCATTATTAAATTGCTTTTGAATCGTCATGTCTTTATAATGCTGTTCAATTTTTTCAACAAAATTGCCAAATGAACCCTTGAGGAAAAAACGAACAGAAATCCTTGCAGCGTTCGGAGACATTCCCAGAACATAGAATCGGATATTTTTATCTATTGCTTCTTTATAAACCTCGTTGACATCTGCCATTTTACCCTGTGAAATTTTTTCCAATACTGTCCTTACCGTTCTTTCAGCCGCTATTGAACGGACGTTTTTTTCTCCTCATCCTTTGTATACAGCTTCGAACAATCCAAAAATAGTGAAAACATATCATGATATATTGGTGCAGTAGTTTCTGCCCAAAAAACTACTGTGGTATCACCCATTATAAGCTTGTGGCCTTCATCAGCAAGAAGTGCATTGAGAGCTGTTCCGTAAGCAAACGCCGCATATTCACTAACCGGGCCGTTTAATCCCTGTCTTTTTTTCTGTGAAGTGTTGTATGATTCATAAGCTAGCTCATTATAAGAAACAAGACTGTTGCCCATAGGCTGTCCATTATAAAGCCCTTTTATGGTCGGATGTAAAATAGCTATTGGCGCCCGCTCGCCGGTAACAAGGCATTGCTGGACAGGACTTTTGAAGGATTTGTTTTTAAACTCCATCCATGCCTCTTTCACCATAGGTACATTATGTACGTCCTCTTTGCCATAATAACGGAATATAAAAACTGCGCCTTTGTATATTTCATCAAGATTCTCTATAATCGCAGGATTTTCCAGGGCCTTTTCAGGCTTCCACTTCTCCAGAAATTTGATAACTGCATCTGCTTCCCTGCATTGAGCTTTACTAAGAATTGAAATGTTGTGTTCTTTAAATGATTCAAAACAAGCCTTCGCTCTGTCTGGTTTTCCCTTATTGTCAAAACCTAACACATAGCTGGAATTCCCATACAAGAAATCAGGGAGTATTTTTGTTCCTGTCCTCCCTTTCACCGGCTCTGGTACCGTCATAGGTCTTGCAACCATCTTCTTTCCTGCAGCCGTCTTGCATGAAATTATATTGATAAGATTGCCGTCATCGTCGATGTTTAATGAAAAAGAGATGTTTACATTACCGTATCCTCTCTTTGGTATTGTGTTACCCTCATCAGCGGCAAGGATCTCATAATACCGTACTAAATCCTGCAGCATTAAATCACCTCACTTTTTCTACATTGGTAAGATCTATGATGCCATCGCTCATTTTCGCTCTAAAGAATATCGGTATTATGTTGTTCTTATCGCTATAATCCATGTCGTAAAGCATTAATCCGTAATCCTGTTCTCCAGTTAGTTCACTCTTTGGGCACTCGCCTTCCAATAGAGTTACTATTGCGGGAAATTCTCTGGTACCCAGATAGCCTTTATGAAAATACTGGCCATTTCTCAATCTGCGCAAAATAACATTGTAATGCTTTTCTGGCGTGTCTCCTTCTTCGCTGTTTAACCCTGTCATTATGAAATCTGCTTCAATCACATATTTTACGTTTTTCAGAACTGTGGCTGACCTTTGTTGAATAGATTTTGAGGTGTCTATATACCCCTTTGCAGACTTGCTGTGTTCCATAAGTTTTCTTACATCAGAGTCAGAAATTTTGCTGTCAACTTCGTTTCTTAGTATGGTTGTGAACTCAGGCTTTTTCAGTACATGGATCCTGTTGATCCGCCATTTTATCTGCGGTTTCCAGTATATTGATTCAAGTATGCCTCTAGCTGCTGAAGGTGTTATGAATTCATATGAATATCTCTCAACTTTGAGTTCAGGACGCGTGAATAACGCATAATCACCTTCAACAAGTATTTTAATACCATATCCCACTATATCACCTCCTTTCAATATATATAAAAACTTGTCAAGGATGTTATTGATTTAAACGGAATATGAATTTAAGTGTCGCTGAAAGCGTGGATTGAAATTTGAATTGTGTAATTATTTTCAAAAATCTCACTATAAATTAATAGTGGGATTTTATATAAATTCAGCAATGCCCAATTGAATTGGCATTTTTATCCCAATTTCTTCCGAGTAATCTTCCTTAGAAATCAATATACCTATATTCTCT